>JAKZUY010000279.1:0-4137 GCA_047516345.1 Dehalococcoidia bacterium
AGAGGCCTTCCGGATCGTCGATTCCGATGGTCCGCACGCGTGACCCAATGGATGACAGCCCGATGCTCGCCGGCTCTGCCCGTGTTAGAAACATCTCCACCAGCGAGGCGGTATCCCAGACTGCCCGCGCGCCGACGAAGACCTGAGTCGTGACCGCCGCGTCGACAAGGGCTATGTCCGCCACCTCGCCGTCGATCAACACGTCGAGCCTCTTGCTACGTCTGGTTACGAGCTCGGCTGGCACAATGCCGGATGCGACCGCCCCGGCGGCGATTCCGGCCAGCGTACCCTCGACCATTTGCGGAAACACGTTGTTAGTGCCGGTGGATATCGGCGCCAGGGGTGTGTCGCCGCACCCTCGCGCCACCACGCGGTTCGTGCCGTCGCCTCCCAGCGTGACGATGCACCCAGTACCGGCCTCGTTCATCGCCTTCGCCGCACGTGTCGAGTCGGCTTGCGTGTCGGCTGGGCGCATATCGACGTAATCGACCGTTATTCGGTCCTTGTTTTCGCCCGCCGCCACCCGGCTGAGACCGGACGTGTCGGGCATGACGAGCACGCGTTCAACGCCCATCGCCACGAGTCCGGCGAACACCCGCCGGAGCGTGTTCGACTTCTCCTGGTTAGACACGACGCGACCTTGCGCGACAAGCCGCCGAATGTCCTTCCCGGCGGCGGGATTGGCGATGATTCCTACGGTGATCATATTTCTGCGCCCACTGTGCCGCCGGTTATGGGGGTTTGGGACAGCGCAGCGGTCAGCCGGCCATCCATTCGGGGTCGCGAAGGTTGTTCGCAACCTTGCGAAGAAATTCGGCCGCCGGCGCGCCGTCCCACGCTCGGTGGTCGAACGTGAGGCACAGGTGGCCGATCGACCGGGCCGCGACTTCGCCTCCAACGAACATGGGTCTGATCTCGATTCGCCCAACTCCCAGGATGCCGATCTCGGGTGGGTTGAGCAGCGGGTTGAACTGATCGACGTCGTACGAGCCGAGATTCGTGACGGTAAACGTGCCGCCGGTCATTTGGTCTATGCCCAGCGACTGGCTCCTGGCCATCCGCACCAACTCCCGAATCTCCTGCGCAAGTTCGACAACCGACTTACCGGACGCATTCCGGATTACCGGCACGATCAGCCCGTCCGGAACAGCAACCGCCACTCCGAGATTTATCTCGTCCAGAATTCTCAACTCGTCCCCAACGAGATGTGCGTTGGCAATGGGCGTGTCGGTCAGGGCTTTTACCGTGGCGGCGAGAATGAGGTCCTGGTATTGAGGCCGGAGCCGGTTGCGGCGCCATGCTGATAAGAGCCGACGCTGCAGATCGACCGCCGCGGTCACGTCGACGTGTGTATTTAGCGTAACGGAAGGGGTGCGGGAACTTTCGGTCATGCGGCGGGCGATGGCCCCACGCAGGCCGGTTATCGGAATCACCTCTCGCACAGGAACCAACGATCCGCCGTCGGCAGGCGCCGGCCCCTCCTCCGCCGTTCTCCGGACGTCGTCTTCCGTCACTCTTCCGCTAGGGCCGGTCCCCTGAATAGATTCGACATCGACTCCGAGCTCAGACGCCAGGCGTCGGGCCCGCGGCGTGACAACCTGCCTGCGGCCTGCGCCGCGCGCTGCGGGCGCGGCGGCCGGGGCGCGGCGAGCAACTACGGGGGCTGGCACTGCGTACGGCTCGATGGAGTCGAGAATCGAGGGGTCGTCGCCTTCGGAAAGCAGCACGCCGAGGCGCGTGCCTACAGGAACGTCCGTCCCTTCTGGCACGAGGATCTTTCCCAGTACGCCGTCGGCAGGGGCCTCAACCTCGCTGTTCACCTTGGCCGACTCGATCTCGACCAGGGCATCGCCCTTCACGACGGGGTCTCCCTCGCTCTTGAGCCATTTGACCACCTGCCCCTCGTTCATACCCATACCCCATTGGGGAAGGAGAACATTCGTCGGCATATCGGTTACCTCGCGTATGGTGTGATCGCGTTCACTCGCCCGTTTCGGACGTGAACGCTGACGATTCTATTGTGTCTAATATTCCGCGCGCCATGAAAAGGCGCGAACGACCGGGAGAGTCTATCTCGCCGAGGATGTCCGTAGCGACCAGCTTGTCCACGTTCCCCCTCGCGCTTCGCCACGTAACCCCCAGTCGTCTGGCGGCAGTGGCGACACTCAACACGGGGACTTCGAACAGCTCGTCCACGAGGCGCAACAGATTGGCCGGACTGCGGGCAGTCTGAAGTCGCTCGCGGTACGACTCCCGAAGCTCGATCAACTGCTGAATCCGATTGGCGGCGTCTTCGCTCTCCTCGTGCATGCCGCGCAGGAAGAATTTCAGCCATGGGTCCCACGCCCCCGCCTGGCTCACCGACAACAGGTGTCCCACGTAGTCCTGCCTGTGCCGTTCGAGGTAGGCGCTCAGGTTCAGGAACGGTATTGGCAGCAACCCCCACTGCGCCATCAGCAATGTGACGAGCAGTCGTCCGATCCTGCCATTTCCGTCTGCGAATGGGTGGATCGCCTCAAACTGGTAGTGAATCAACGGCAGATTGATCAGCTTCGGGAGCGGCGATTCGTCAACAAATCCGACGTACTTGTCGAACTCGTCGAGGGATTCCCTCATACGGTCAGGTGGAGGTGGCACATATCCCGCTTCTTCGATTCGTGCGCCGCGCCTGCCGATCCAGTTCTGGACGTTCCTGAACTCCCCGGGATGTCTGTCACCGCCTCTCACACCGTCCATCAACTCCCGGTGCAACTCCCTGATCAACCGGAGGCATATCGGCAGGGATTCGAATCTCCGCAGCCCATACATCAGGGCGGTGACGTAGTTGTGGACCTCTCGAACCGTCGGCTGATCCCTTACGACCGATGGATTCGCCTCGTACAACGCCAGCTGCTCCGGAGAGGTGATTGTCCCTTCGATGCGGCTCGAGTAGATGGCCTCCCGCCGTAGCAGCGGGCGCACCAGGAGCCACGGTGACGGCAGGCTGTGCGAAAGTCCTCGCAGGTTGCCGATGGACAGCGACACGCGTTCCACGAGGCCCGCAAGCTCAGGGTCGATGCCCAGAGCCGGGGGCAATGATTGTGGCAAGAACGCTTTGGCGCTGTAGACCGTCGGGATCAGAACGCCCGAAGAGTTTATTGTGAAGTCCTCTGACCTCATCGTCGCTTACCTTAACGGGGTACCATTCCCCATGCCTTAATGGTATCTAAGGCCTCTTAGGTACCATTACACTCCTATGATGGTACCCAACGTAAGCTAAGTCACATTGGATTTAGGGGATAGTACTTTAAGGCTTCAAAGTATCATCCATGCTGTTCGAATGATACCTAAGGGCCTTAAAGTACCATGAAGCGCGCCCGAATGTACCTGAGTGCCATCAGGGGCGAACAGTAAGGGACGCCAGCACGCGCGGACGGGAACACGCATAGGCCGACCCCCCTGACGGGTTAGGAGTGGCCCCGTCGGGGGATAGAGGTTTTCGCGACCGGGCGGCGAAAGGCCGTTAGCCGTCGCCGCGTCGATCTGGGCTTAGTGCGGTTTTCAGGCGAGGGTTTCGCGTATGGCTGTGATGACTTTGTCTTTGGTTGGGTAAACGTGCCGCTCGAGCGCCGGAGTGTAGGGTATGTGCACTTGCTCCGACGCGACCTTCATTATCGGCGCCTGGAGCGACCAAAACGCTTCCTGCGCCACGATCGATGCGATCTCGCTGGCCGCGCTGCACACCTTATGGGCAGGGTCCACGCACACGAGCCGCCCCGTCTTCTCCACGGAATCGAGGATGGCTTGCTTGTCCAAAGGCACCATGGTGCGCGGGTCGATCACCTCGACCGAGATGCCCTCGGCCGCCAGTTCATCTGCTGCGCCGACCGCCATCGGTACCGCTCCGGCGATCGCCACGACGGTGCAGTCGGTCCCTTCCCGCAGCACGTTCGCCTTGCCGAATTCGACCAGGTGCTCCCCTTCTGGAATCTCACCCCGGGTGCCTGAGAGGGTTCCGTCCTCAAAGACGATGCAGGGGTCGTCATCGCGTATCGCTGTCTTGAGCAGACCTTTAACGTCAGCGGGGCTGGACGGGATGATGATCTTGAGGCCCGGCATGTTCATGAACATCGGATACGAACGGTCGGAGTGGTGAGC
>JAKZUY010000280.1:0-4065 GCA_047516345.1 Dehalococcoidia bacterium
GACGGCGGGGTATACGACGAGGTCGCCCCGGACGAGGGCGACATGGACATGTTCAGGATCGCCCAGGCGCTCTACGAGGTCGGCTACAAGGGTGTGCTCGACTACGACCACCCGAACGCGGTGAACCTGACCGGCGACGACCCTCAGCACAGGATCTACGTCGCCTATCTCACCGGTTACAACCGCGCCATCTCACAGGCCGTCGCCAGCGCGGCCGGCCAGAGAACACGTTCCCGCTGAACGAGAAATCCGTATAGTCCCCGGCCGGTGGAGACCCAGTCCGGCGGAAAAGGGATCTATGGCGAATTAGCGGAGTTACGCACGCAAAGGTATCCGTAGGCGGGAAGCCGCGCCCCGGTGGTTCCCCGATCGGGGAAGACGGACGCTGTACGGTGTCGCGTTGAACCGCCGGGAGGCAGCGTCTGAACGCCGCCCTCCTCGGCTCGATTCATCCACGTCATCCACGCGCCGTCACGCGCACCCGCTTTTACCGGCGCGTGACGGTCCGTACGACGTGCAGCCTTATGCCAATCTCGCGGGCGTCAAACAAAAAGCTGTTTACTGGTCTATGACCGATCCGTCGGCGTGCAGCCTCGTATTTAACTCGCGGGGCTTGAAGGGAACCTTCTCGCGCGCGTCGGGCTTTAGCTCGACACCGATTCCCGGCTTGTCGGAGATGATCAGGTAGCCGTTGCCATCGTGCACCGGAGTGCCGGTGATCATGTCGCTCTTCGGCGGCACGTCCTCGCCCGTCGGGTACTCCTGCAGTGCGAAGTTCGGCACGGAGGCGGCAATCTGCAAGCAGGCCGCAGTGCTGACCGGACTGAGCGGGTTGTGCGGCACGACGCCCACGTGTCTGGCCTCGGCGGCTGCGGCGATCTTCTTCGTTGCAGAGATGCCGCCCACGATGCACACGTCAGGCCGGACGTACTGGACCGCGTTCCTGCTGAGCGCCATCTCGAAGTCCCAGAGCGAGGTGAACCGCTCACCGGTGGCTATCGGGATGTTTATCTTGTCGGCCACGTACGCCATCTCATCGATGTTGTCCGGCGTTACGGGATCTTCGAAGAAATAGGGGTGGAACTCCTCGATGCCCAGACCGAGCTGGACCGCTTCGGTGGGCGTGAGCCGCCGGTGTATCTCGATGCACAGATCGACGTCGCGGCCTACCGCCTCACGGTAGTCGGCCACTGTGTCGATGGCGTCTTCGATCTTCGCCACGTGGGTCTTGAAGTACGGCAGGTCGTGCGATTCGTCCAGGAACGGCGTCAGGTGCCCCACGGCAGTGAAACCCAATTCCTTTGCGGCCTTGACGCCGTTGACGAGCTTCTCGCGCGTGTTTCCGAACACATGGTAGTAGACACGCGCCTTGTCCCTGACCTTGCCACCGAGCAGTTGATGCACGGGGACGTCGAAGTGCTTGCCAGCTATATCCCAGAGCGCGATGTCGATCGCGCTGATGGCGCCCATGATGGCCGAGCCACGGAAGTGGGATGAGCGGTACATGAACTGCCAGTGGTGCTCGATCCGGAGAGGGTCCTTCCCCATGAGGTAGCGGCCGTATTTTTCGATTGCGACGGCAGACGATTCGAGGTAGCCCCACGCGCCCGACTCACCCAGGCCGGTGATGCCTGCGTCCGTCTCGATCTCTACCAGCAGGTACCTGTCCAGAAAGATCGGTTCAACTTTCGTGATCTTCAATTCGTTTTTCTCCTGAATCAACTCGCGCTCATCGCAGATCTCGTCCCGGCGCGCGACCGAATGTTATCCCGGCATGCCCGTGATGGAAACCTGGGCAGTCGTCAGCCCCGGTCCCTGATAACGGCGTGGGCGGCGTTGTGGCCGGGCGCGCCTGACACCTCCCCGCCAGGGTGCGTTCCGGCCCCGCACATGTACAGCCCCGGCACCGGGGTCCGGTACGGGGCACACCCGGGCAGCGAGCGGTTTGCGAACATCTGGCCCGGCAGCAGGTCGAGGTGGCGGATGTTGCCATCGGTCATACCGACCCGTTCGCCGATGTCCGACGGGGTGAACACATCCCACTGTTCGATGCAATCGCGGATGTCGGGCAAATAGTTCTCTATTTGGTCGAGGATGGCGTTGCCAACATCCCGCCTGATATCCGCCCACGAGCCGGTGCGGGGGTATGCCGGCTCGTACGTCACCCAAACCGACATGACGTGCTTGCCCGGAGGGGCAAGGGTAGGATCGAACACGGTCGGTATCTGCAGCTGCATCAGCGGGTAGCGCGTCGGAATCCCGTTCATCGCGTCGCTCCAACTCGATTCGATGTAGTCGAGCGACGGTGCGATGCGGACCATGGCGATCAAGGTTTCGGCGTCGTCTGGTCGCAGGTACCTGGAAAAGTCGGGCAATTGCCTGAAGGTGGCGTGCAGCTTCAGGGATGCCGAGCGGGTTGAAAGTCCCTGAACCGCTTCAGTGAAACCCGGGAATCCCGGGAACCCATTTGGCAGGGAACGTTCGTCGATCAGCCGCGTAAACGTCGACTTGGGGTCGGCATTCGAGACGACAATCGCCGCCTCGATCTCTTCGCCAGATTCCAGCCGTACACCGGCCGCGTGCCCGTCGCTGACGATAATTTGGCTCACATTCGCGCCCGTTCGTATCTCGGCTCCGGCCTCCTGCGCGGCTTTAGCCATCGCCTGCGTCACGCCGCCCATCCCGCCCCGGACGATCCCAAGGTCTTCGTCGGGCGTCAACAGACTCATCTTGAAATAGGTCTGCGTCAGCGCGCTCCCCGGTTCCGATATTGCCCCGTAGTCGCCCGAGCCGATAGCCACCGCCGCGATCCGTGGATCTTCAAAATACTCTTCGGCCATCACCCGGACGGGGACATTCAGCAGCCGGTCCCAGACGGCCGCGTACTTTGTGCCGGCCACGTCCCTCGCAATATCCTCGAACGCCGGCGGTTCCGACAGGAAGTACCTTTGGAACAGGCGCGCCGCGTCCTCCCAGAACTCCATCCATTTCGGCCAGGCGCCGCGGTCGCGGGGGGAGATGCGCGCTATCTCGTCGTCGGTCCGCTCGTGATCATGCCAATATCTCAGGCTGTCGCCGTCGGGATACACGATCAGGGCCGCCGGGTCGAGTGGGTAGATGTGCAGGCCGTGGCGGCGCAACTCCATGTCGTCGATGACGCGGCGCTGCAGCATGTGGCATATGTACGCACAGGCGCCAATTCGATAGCCGGGGAACAGTTCGTCGGTAACCGCCCCGCCGCCAACCTGTTCCGCGCGTTCCAGCACGATCACGTCGATCCCGGCCCGTGCAAGATAAAATGCGGCGACAAGCCCGTTGTGGCCTGCGCCTACAATGATGCAACTATCTAACCGCGCCATATTCGAACCCGCCTTGCGGGCCGTCGAAGACCCGCATCGGTCTTTTGGGGAAAACAGGGAGCAACACGTTGGTTGACGGACGCAGTCCTGAACTATCTAACTGCATCGGCGATTCTCTTTGCTCCGCAGACCCGGCGTGGAATACTACTACCCCGCGGAGCGCCCGCCTCGCCACTTGCCGAGATATTCGGGCCCGGGCCGGATTATCGACTACAGGCTGGCCGGACGCGTAGAGTTGGCCTTCCCAATTGCCGCGACATACGGAGGAAAAAAGATGAACGGACCAGACATATACGACCGGCTCGGCGTCACAAAGGTGATCAACGCCCGCAGTTGGGTCACCGCCCTAGGCGGATCGATCATGAGGCCGGAAGTATTTGCGGCCATGGAAGAGGCGGGGCAGCACTTCGTCAACATGGACGAGTTGATGGCTGCCAGCGGCAAGGTCGTGGCGCGGGCGTGCGGCGCAGAGGCGGGCATGGTCTGCGCTGGAGCGGCGGCCGGAAACCTGCTCATGGCGGCTGCGGCCATCACCGGGACCGACAGGTCCAAGGTCGACCGCCTCCCCGATACGACCGGCATGAAAAACGAAATCGTCATCTTCAAGTCGCAACGAAATTCATACGACCGGACGTTCGAGACCGCGGGCGGCAAGCTCGTGGAGATAGGCATGCCGAAGACGGTGACGGCGTACCAGCTTGAAGCC
>JAKZUY010000281.1:0-4679 GCA_047516345.1 Dehalococcoidia bacterium
CCCGCACCTCTCTGATGGCGTCGATATTGTCAGGCGGGCACGGTTCCTCAAACCAATACGGATCGTACTTTTCGATCATTTTTGCGACGCGGATGGCGTTCATTGGCGACAGCCGCCTGTGGACCTCTATGAGCAGTTCAACCCTTGGGCCCACCGCGTCTCTTACGGCGCCGACCACCTTCGCGGCGTGCTCCAACGCGTCCCGGTTGACGTACTCCATCCACGGGCCGGGGAACGGGTCGAACTTCAGGGCCGTGAACCCGCGATCCTCGACGACCTTCGCCGCGGCCTGGCCTGCTTCTTCGGGCGAGCCACTACCGCCCCAGCCGTTGGCGTAGAGCCGTATCCTGGGCCTGGTTGGGCCGCCGAGCAGGTCGTAGACAGGTCGTTCGAGAGCTTTTCCGACGATGTCCCACATGGCGATCTCAATACCGCTGACGGCGCAGTGGAGGTCCATCCCGGGGCGCTTGGTTGAGAAGTCCTCGTGGACTATGTGGGTGAAATGCCGGATGTGAAACGGGTCGCGGCCATCGAGGTATCGGCCAAGCTGGTGGATATGGGCCTCGATCTGGACGTCACGGTCCGCCTGTGTGTAGGCCTCCCCCCAACCGGTGATTCCAGCGTCAGTCTGGATTTTCACGAACACAAAGTTCTTGCCCACGCCGGGGTTCATCTTGTGGGCCGTCACGTCTGTGATCTTCATGCTCGCGCTCCTGCTTTGAATGACTGGCTGGGCAGTTTAGTTTCGGATTCGCCTCGTCAAACGGCATGCGCATCGTACACCGGGGACGGGTGTCGTAAGGACGGAAAAACATGAATTGCCGCCCCGTGACGGCTCGCTTGGCAGCACGCCTATAATCGGCAGGCTGCGAAGGCCCAGCGGCGGCAGACAGGCCGCGTCCGTTACGTAGATCCCGTTGGCAGGTACGAGCTCGTGCATTTCAAGATAAATCGACAGGTAATCGGGCAGATGATCCTGTATGCGCTGGAGGAGGACCCTCAGGAGTGTTGCGGGGTGCTCCTGGGCGCCGCCGACGGCGAGGCGACAGAGTTCGTCAAGGTAAGGAACGTAGCCGGCGAGAAAGAGCGGCGTTATTCCATGGACCCGCTCGAACAGGCGGCAGCCGAACAGCGGGCCGATGCCGACGGTAAGTCAATCACAGGCATCTTTCATTCCCACACGTTCACCCAGGCGCACCCGTCGGCAATCGACGTCAGGAACGCCGTCGATTCGATGTGGACCGGCCCGATCTACGTGCTCGTTTCGCTCGTCGAAAAAACACGGCCCGTGGTCAGGGCGTTTCGTATCGGTGACGACAGCACGGTAACCGAGGTAGTAATTACGACGGACGGGAAGCCTTACCGGTCATAGGCTTTCGGCGTTGACCGGAATGTTCCCTGATAGGCGCTCAGCCGGCGGAATAGCCCCGGTTGATCAGCCACCATTCCAGGCTGTCGGCCAATGCGCCCCAACTAGCTTCGAGGATGTTGGACGACGCCCCTACGGTGTTCCACACGCTTCGATCGTCCGCCGACTCGATGACCACGCGCACCACGGCCCCAGTGCCGGCGCCTTCATTTACGACGCGCACCTTGTAGTCGGTAAGCCTGACGCGGGACAGTCCCGGATAGAACTCGGTTAACGCCTTTCGCAAGGCGTTGTCGAGCGCCCCAACCGGTCCGTTGCCCTCGGCGGCGGTGTGCTTCAATTCCTCGCCGACGCGCACCTTGATCGTGGCCTCGGACAACATGGGATGCTCCGCTCCGCCGCTCCGCCATCCCACTCCGAACGACGATCTGCGCCGGTTTTCCACCAGCACCATGAAGTCGACAAGTTCGAACAGGGGCTCGTAGTTCGGGAGAGCACGTCTGACGACCAGCTCGAATGAGGCGTTGGCGTCCTCGTACGCGTACCCCTTTGCCTCCTGTTCCTTAACGAAACCGACGATTCGCCGGGCGTCGATCGATCCCAACTCATCGGCGAGTCCCAATTCCCGGATCCTGCGAACCACGTTGCCTCTGCCCGCCAGTTCGGAGATGACGACCGACCCGGCATTACCGACCGTTTCCGGGGTTACGTGCTGATATGCGTGCGGTGTTTTTTCGGTGGCTGCGGCATGTAAGCCGCCCTTGTGGCTGAATGCGCTTGCGCCGACGTACGGCTGGAAAGGGTATGGCCGACGGTTGACCACCTCTGCGACGTAGTTCGAGACTTCCGTCAGGTTCGCAAGTTGCGCGTCGGTAACGCAATCCACTCCGAGTTTCAGTTTCAGGTTGGCGATGATGCTTGCCAAATTGGCGTTGCCGCAACGTTCCCCGTATCCGTTCATCGTCCCCTGCACCTGAAACGCTCCGGCGTCGAGCGCCGCGAGGGCCGAGGCGACGGCCGTGTCCGTATCGTTGTGCGTGTGAATGCCCACTGGGACGTGGCACGCCTTTACTGCTGCGCTGGTGGCCTCGGCGATCTCCCGCGGCAACGTTCCGCCGTTGGTGTCGCAAAGGATCAGGCGTTCTGCGCCCGCCTCGGCAGCGACCTGCAGGACCTGTAGCGCGTAGCCCGGCTCTTCCTTATGGCCGTCGAAGAAATGTTCTGCGTCGAAAAACACGCGCTGGCCTCGACCGGCAAGGTACCTGATGGAATCGGCGACCATGGCCAGGTTTTCTTCCAGCGAGCACTCAAGCACGGTCCGCACCTGTGACGCCGAAGCCTTGCCGACGATCGTGACGACTTGTACAGGGCAATCCGCCAGGGCATTCAGGGCTGGGTCATCGGATGCGTCCAGACCTGCCCGGCGAGTGCTGCCGAACGCTGTCACCACCGCGTGTTCGAGATTGAGTTCGCCTAACCGGCTGAAATATTCGTCGTCCTTCGGATTGGCGCCTGCGTAGCCACCCTCGATGAAGTCCATGCCCAGCATGTCGATCCGGCGGGCGATCGCCAGCTTGTCCTCCACCGACAGAGAAATGCCTTCCTGTTGGGTGCCGTCCCGCAACGTCGTGTCGTATAGCTCCACGCGTTCCATGTCGATCTGATCCTGTGCCCGCGACACGCAAAAAACCCGCCCTATTAGGGACGGGTTGTCGATTCTGGCTACCGTTTCATTCTTGACATATTTAGCATACGGCCAATGCCGGTGTGATGCACGAACATTCACGTCAGACAGGGCAACTGGCCGGCCGGATCGCCCGTGATGCGGGAATCCCGCGTTGTGGCGTAGCCGTTACGAATCTAGAATAGTCGCACGCGAGCGATTTGTTAATGCGACCAAGTTAAGAGAGCGAATAGATGGACCAAGACCTCGGCCTTGTTGACTCGTTGACGCCGGAGACTATCGGCGAACCGGGAAAGCGAACATTCAACATAACGGCGACGAACAGCCGCGGCCAGGCGATCGTATGGATGGAGAAAGAGCAGCTATTCCAGGTCGCCGTGTCGGTGAAGCAGTTGACCTCCACCCGCAAGGAAACTTTGGATCCTGTGCCGTTCATATCCGAAACCCCACCCGGCCCGTTCCCCGTTGCGGCTGAATTCAAGACGGGTGAGTTGGCGTTGAAGCACGATGGCGCGTCGGACGTTTTCACTCTGGAGGCGCGAAGCGGGGAGTCCGACGAACAAGATCCCACCGCCCGACCTGACTCCGTTCAATTCAGTTTTACGCGTCGGCTAGGGGAACAGATGGCCGACAGGGCGCTGGAAATAGTGGCGGCCGGCAGAAAACCCTGCCCACTGTGCGGTGGACCCATAAACCCGGACGGGCATTTTTGCGTAAAGGTCAACGGCCACCGACGGGGCAGTAGCCGGGACTAGTCTGGGCGCGAATTCCGCTGTCGAATGTCGAGTCCGCTCCGCAAGTGCGGGCCGCACAAGACACGGATCATTGCAGCCGCCGTAATGGACGAGCAGGAAACCGGCTTGATACTCCGCCGGCTTCAGGAGTGGCCGATCACCGGAATCGGGCTTCATCCGGGCGGTTCGAATTACGTGTTCGTCGTGCGGCTGGAACCGGAATCACGGCGCGAAGACCGGGAGCCAGCCGACGACGATCAACTCCTTGCGATCTACAAGCCGGCCTCGGGCGAGCGGCCGTTGCGTGACTTCCCTTACGGCACGCTGCACCTGAGAGAGAAGGCGGCCTGGCTATTGAGCAGGGAGCTCGGATGGCCACTCGTGCCGCCTACCGTGGTCAGGGACGGGCCTCACGGCGAAGGCAGCGTGCAGTTTTTTATCGATTCGGACCCGCGAGCGAATTTCTTCACGATGCGCGACGACATGCTGGAGCGTTTCGCGCCCATCGCAATGTTCGACGTCCTAATACAGAACGCTGACCGAAAGGGCGGTTCGTGCCTCAACGGGATGGACGGGCGTCTCTGGGCGATCGACCACGGCTTGACGTTCAATCCCAGGGCAAGGCCCCGGACCGTGATGCTCGAGTTCTGCGGACGCGCTTACCCGGAGGACGAGCTGGCTTCGATCGCCGACCTGAGTGAGTCGTTACGCAGCGGCAACGGGGTCGCCAGTCAACTGGCAGAATTGCTCAATCCCCGGGAAATTGCGTCTCTGGGCGAACGGGCAGATCGGATGATGTCCGAGGGCGCCTACCCACTGCTCGACCCGAATATGAACGTCCCCTGGCCGTTCATTTGAACCAGGTTAGGGACGCCGCCAATTCAGAACGTAG
>JAKZUY010000282.1:0-2891 GCA_047516345.1 Dehalococcoidia bacterium
ACGTCCCGGATCGTAGCGAGCAATTTCTGCTTGCCGGAGAATTTCTGCAGATATCCCGTAGCGCCAGCGGCAATCGCCTTGATGATTGTGTCCTCGTCAGTCGAGGCCGTCAAAACAAGCACACGGGTGTCAGGCGCGGCATCCATGATTTCGCGGCACGCGTCGATGCCGTTCTTGAGCGGCATCATCACGTCCATGATGACCACGTCAGGCCTCAGACCCTGAGCCACATCCACCGCCTCGACACCGTCCCGGGCCTGCCCCACCACGTGGAAACCGCACGACCGCTCCAGCATTTCCTGTAGGCCGTCCCTCATGATGGAGTGGTCGTCCACGATCATTACCGTGGTTTGTGGAACCGCTGCCACGTTAGAACCTCCTCAGGTTGAATCATACGCGATTGCGCACGTCACCGTGGTGCCGCGTCCGGGGCCGCCCGATTCAACCGCCAGACGTCCACCCGCTCGGGCGGCGTTGGCGCGCATGAAGTTGAAGCCGTGCCCACGCTCGGCATAGTCGACGGGAAGGCCGACACCGTCGTCCGAAACCGACATCCGGAGGCCGCTCGCCTCGAAGTCCAGCGCGACGGTGACCCGAGTGGCGCGTGCGTGCCGTAAGGCGTTGGTCAGCGCGTTGTGCGCGATCGCGAAGAGCATCGTGCGCGTGGTCAAAGGAAGGGACGGCTCCAAACCGGTTTGCACCACCTCGGCGGGCACTGACGCGATAGTCGTGAACGCTGCGGCGTGCGACCTCAACACAAGGCCCAGCTGCCTTCCCTCGAATATCAGACCCGTCTCGATGGGATGCCGAAGCTCCCACATGGCCGACTTTGACAAGGCGGCCGTGGCCTCAAGCTTGGCAGCCAATTCCCGATTTGATTCGTCCGCCAACTCGAGCGCGGTCTCGATGCCCAGCCCGATCATGTACACGGACTGGGCGGTTGTGTCATGAATGGTACGGGAAAGCTCCATCCGCTCCCGTAGCAACTCTCGTTCCCGCTCCACCGCCTCCTGTCTTCGAATTCTCTCGCACCTGGCGACCAGATTCACCGATGCTACGACCGCATACATAACTACGACTCTGGCAAACAACGCCTTCTCTTCCTTCGCCTCAAAGTCGAGTCCGGGACCAGCTGCGAGGCTTACAGTGATGTAAGCAACGGCCACAACGGTTACCCAGGCAAAGCTGAGACTGAACGAGCTGAAGAATACCGCAAACCAGGCCAGGGCAGGGTAGTACAGCAAATAGAAGAAGTAGTGTGTGAATCCTCCGCCGACTACCGTGCCGGCCGTAATTAGGACTACGTCCAGGGCGCTGATAGCGAGTATCCAGTGCAAGGTCACTGCACGACCCGACCGAACTCGGAAGTGAACGGCACCGTAAAGCGCTACTAGCGGCACAAAGAATAGTGTGTAAGCAAGATATGTAGAATAGCTATATTCAGGTCGATAGATCAGTTCAATTAGACAGGCTATGCCAATGAACCAGCGTACCCAGACGAAAATCGTGGCCGGATATCTCAGCTCGTCCGGATCGGTTGCGTTGAAGTGCCACCGACGCGCTGCAACAGCCTCAGCCGCCGCTCCCAACAGCCGCCCGACTCGACTCCTAAAGGTTGAGTCGTCCGGCGACGACGCGAAGTAACGACGGTGCTCTCCGGCGTGCAATAGTCAATTGTCCATCCCCTCGATCGTCTGGACGACTCCAAAGGATATCGGCAAGCCTGGCTGGCACGTGCCCTGGTCGCACGAGTATTCTACTCGGTTGGTCATTCGCGTCAACATGCGCCGGTTCCGCACATCGGAGATACACATAAGTACAGTAAGATCGTAAGAGTACACACCTTGGTCATAGGAGTATGTAACGACCGTTACAATCAGAGGCCCGACGTGACCTGGGGCCTAGCGGACCAGGCCGGGCGACCAGCAGGTCATAGCCTTCAGGCGAGGAAGCCCGGGGCGACACTCCGTTAGGGCCAGGTCGCCTGGTTTCGCTGAATGCACCGCCGACAGACAGATCGGGGAGAGCGGCGCCGCTATACGGGCCTGAGCCGCGGCGGCCGGCGTTGACTGGGGGCCATCGGGGCAGTACAGGAGCGGTACTCAAGTACTGAGATGAAGCATCACCGTACCGAGCTCCGCGGCAAGACTCGCGGGCGGGTCACATCGACCGAATACGACGTCGATGAGGCCGATGCCCGAAGCTCAGCGGGCGACCGGCACGCCGGCTGTGGCCGCGTTGGGTGGATCAGCTAGCCGGGCCGGCGTTGGAGCCCGCCCTCTGTCCTGACCACCCCGGCTTTCCCGGTCGGCCCCGTGCGGCGGCCGGCGACACCGTGCCGCTGCCTACCGCACAGGGGTACACCAGGAGCCTGAGCGTCTGGGACGCCACGCCCGTGACCTTGTGCGTCTGCGACGCCCGCCCGCACCCGCCGATCCCCAGGCTGGCGGTGTCGCTCGACAAGATGACCTGGTTGGCCACCGCAGCGGTGAGATTGACGACCTCGACCTCAATCCGGTCAAAGGTGGTGTGGGCGGGATAGCCGCTCGGGTCGCTGTGGCTGATGTCGACCTCGGTGCCCGACGCATCGCGCGCCGCGCCGTCGGCCGCTTGCGCCAGCAACGGCGAACCGTCGGCGTGCAGCATGCGCACTGCTACGGAGAAAGTAACCAGCCTTCAGATACCGCTCGGCCAGTATTTCAGCGCCGATGATACGAGCACTGAACCGAAGTGTTGTCAACCTTGACTCGACTTGCGATGCAGGGATCGCAGGCTCCGGCGGAACGAGGCTGAACTGGGAATCCTGGGGATTGACGGCGTCGAATGGGACGGTGAGGTGTGGGCCTGGATGGTAGGGGCGGCAGGTAGCGGCCGGGAGTGGTGGTTGCTGC
>JAKZUY010000283.1:0-6158 GCA_047516345.1 Dehalococcoidia bacterium
GAATAGGAGTCGTCAAACACGATCTCGCCTCCGACGTCGGGCACCCCGATGCAGTTCCCGTATGCTGAAATCCCGGCGACAACCCCGTGCATCAAAAACCGGTTTCGTGCATCGTCCGGACGCCCGAATCGAAGGGAGTTCAACAGGGCGATGGGCCGCGCCCCCATGGCGAAGATGTCCCTGACGATCCCACCGACGCCGGTTGCAGCCCCCTGGAACGGTTCTACGGCCGATGGGTGATTGTGCGACTCGATCTTCATGGCGATGGCGAGGCCGTCGCCGATGTCGATCACGCCGGCGTTTTCTGCCCCCGGCGCCACGAGAAGCCGGTCGCTATGAGACGGAAGCGTTTTGATCAGGCGTTTTGTGTGCTTGTAGCCGCAGTGTTCGCTCCACAGTGAGCCGAACAGCCCCAGTTCGAGTGGATTGGGTAATCGGCCGAGCCGGTCCGCTATGGCCTCGTACTCAGCCCGCGACAGGGCCAGTTCGTCGAGAATCGCCTGGCTTGCGGTTTCGGGTTCTTTGCGTTCAGTCAATTGTCATGCAGTGGCGGCGAACCGATGTTAGAACCGGTGATGCACTGCCCTATCGCGTCGCGCAGACTGCTCAACGAATGCCAGAAGGTTGAATTCGCTTGCCGACGGCGATGTCACGTGGCGGACCCGACAGGCTGGCCCAATGACGCCGATATCGATTCAAACAACACATTGCCGTCTACGCTGCCCAGGAGGGCCTCACAGGCACGCTCAGGATGGGGCATCATGCCCAAAACGTTCCCGCGGTCGTTAATGATTCCGGCGATGTTGTTTGCTGAGCCGTTCGGGTTGGCGGCAGTCGTGATCTCCCCCGACTCGGTCGAGTACCTGAAAACTACCCTGCCCGACTCCTCTAGCTCCGCGATTACATGAGGTTCAGCCTGAAAATTGCCCTCCCCGTGGGAGATGGGCAGGCGAAGGGTTTGCCCGAGACCGGCATTCCCTGTGAAAACCGTCCGCTCGTTCTCGACTCTCAGGTTCGTCCAGACACATCGAAACTCAAGGTGCTCATTGCGCATCAGGACGCCGGGCAAAAGCCCCGCTTCACATAGGATTTGGAAGCCGTTGCAGATTCCGATGACCGGCTTGCCCTTGTTCGCAAAGTCGATGACCGATTCCATCACCGGTGAAAACCGTGCAATCGCTCCGGCCCTGAGGTAATCGCCATACGAAAATCCGCCGGGCAGGACAAGCGCATCGTACGCGGACAGGTCGCGGTCTTTATGCCAGACGAACGAGGCTTTGTGGCCGAGGACCGACGTGATCGCGTGGTGACAGTCGCGGTCGCTCCATGTCCCCGGGAATACGACTATGCCGAAGTTGGGCTGACTCAATGACCGATAACCGTTGCCCTGGCGCCAGGGTGGAATTGCCCAATAGCAAGCCGGTCTGGCATGTCAACGGTAACGCAGCGCGGCGGAAACAAAAAGAGCGAGGGTGAAAACACGCGGAAGTATGCCGGCGGACGATCAACTGAAAAGCCCGCCGGGCGGCGGGCTTGCGATTACATATTTTTGAGAGTGGCTTTGAGGCTCTTGCGGCGCTTGGCGGCGGCCTTCTTTTTGCGGAGCATGCTCGGCGGCTCGAAATGTTGACGCCGCCTTGCCTCGGCAATCACAGCTTCCTGCTGCACGCGTTTCGTGAAACGCCGAAGAAACGCTTCGAAGCTTTCCCCTTCATTGATTTTGATTTCTACCAAGATGCCCCCGGAATTTCGTTCTTACTAACGCCTCAAGTATACGGTCCGCCAAAAAAACGGTCAATTTGACTGAACTGCGCGTAATCACGTATTGACCGCTTCGGTTTCGACCTGATTCGAAAGCAACGAGTGCGCTTTTTCGAGCCGCGCGGCGCACATGTCCCGGCCGATGGCGGCCATCGTATCGAACAGAGGCGGAGCAACGCGCTTGCCGGTCACCGCGACTCGGATCGTTCCGAACAGTTGGCCGGCTTTCAGTCCGATCTCGGATGTAAGCCCGCGGTACGCCGATTCAAGGGGCGCGGGTTCAAACGAGTCGACGGTGCGGCACAGATCGAGTGCGGCCGAGAGTGCGGCAATGGTCGACTCCCGGTCCATCCTGCGTTGAATCAGTTCAGCGGAACTGGGCGACACGTCATCGGTGAAGAAAAAGTCGAGCAATTCCGGCGCTTCATCAAGCCGTTTCAGCCGTTCTTGAATCAGCGGCGTCAGCGCCTCCACCCTGACTGGATCGATGGGCCGCGGTACGGAGTTCGGCAGTCCGTCCTTGGGGTCGGCGAGTACCGGCATCAGCATTGGCGCCAGTTGGCTGGCATTCATGGATCGGATGTAGACGCCGTTCATCCACGTCATTTTGTCGACGTCGAACACTGCGGGGGATTCACTGATTTTGTCGAGTGAAAACCGCCGGACGATCTCGTCGCGGGCCATAACTTCGTTGTCGTCACCCGGCGACCATCCGAGCAGCGACAGGAAATTGAACATCGCGTCGGACAGGAACCCCTGGCCGCGATAGGCCAGCGCGCGGTCGGCGCCGTGACGCTTGCTCAGTTTCGACCGGTCCTTACCCAGTAGAAGCGGCAGGTGGACGTAGACCGGCGGGGTAATTCCAAGGCCCTGATGTATCAGGATGTGCCTCGGCGTGGACGATATCCACTCTTCACCGCGGAGCACGTGGGAAATTTTCATCTCGTAGTCGTCAACCACGTGCGCCAAATGGTACGTGGGCATACCATCCGACTTCATGATGACAAAATCTGATAGATTCGAGAGATCAAACGAGACTTGCTGACGGACAACGTCATGAAACGTCAATCTCCCTTCTTCCGGGACTCGCATTCGCACCACCACTTCACGCCCCTGCCGATCTGAATGCGGGACATAAACTGGCTGTCGATTTCGGCAGCGCCCATCGTAGCCCGGCGGTTGGCCCGACGCCTGTTGCTGCTTGCGCAGGGCGGCAAGGCGCTCCTGAGAACAATCGCAGGTATAGGCCGCTCCGGCTGAGATCAATTTTTCGACCGCGGCTAAGTAATAGCTTTTTCTCTGTGATTGGAAATAGGGTTCGTTCGGTCCGCCGACTCCCGGCCCTTCGTCCCAGTCCAGCCCGTACCACCGGAGCGACTCCATGATGTCTTCGGTCGCGCCATCGACGTATCGCCGCTGGTCGGTGTCCTCGATGCGCAGAATGAACTGACCCCCCGTCTGCCTTGCCAGCAGCCAATCGAAGATGGCGGTTCGCACCCCGCCAATGTGGAGCAAGCCGGTTGGACTGGGGGCAAACCGCACCCGCGCAGGTGTTTGTGTATCGGCCATTTGCGATTTTGATTCAGCCACGGGTTTTGTGTTCAGGGCCTTTCGAATACTGTTTCAACTGTGGGCGGGTTGCAAACGCCCCTACGCCAGTGGGGTAGTCTTCAATCAGGGGGCCGTTTGGCTCACCCGGACTCATAGTGTGTCAGGGCCTCGCCAAGGTCGCTTGGCAACGGGGACTTCACGTCAACAGTCTCGCCGGTTGAAGGGTGCTCGAACCGCAATCGAGTGGCGTGCAGGAATTGTCGTTTCAGTCCCGGAGGGCCGGGGCTGTTGCCGTATGTCTTGTCCCCGATTATCGGATGTTTTACAGCGGCCATGTGGACCCTGATTTGGTGCATCCGTCCGGTTTCAAGTACGACTTCAAGAAGCGACGCGCCAGGCAATCGCTTCACAAGACGATATCTGGTTCTCGCCGGCTTTCCGGAAGTTACCACCGCCTGACGTGTTCGATTGGCCGGGTCGCGCCCGATTGGAGCGTCTATGACGCCCTGGTCCGAACTGAATTGGCCGGCTACCAAGGCTTTGTACGTTCGGACAACGGCCCGCGCCTTGATCGCACTGATGAGCTTTGACAGCGCCACGTTGGTTTTAGCTATGACGAGCAACCCTGACGTGTCCTTGTCGAGCCGATGCACCAATCCGGGGCGATCGGGATCACCCACGGTGGAGAGTTCGGGCCGGGATGCGACCAACGCTTCGATGAGGGTGTCGCCGCTATGTCCGGGCCCTGGATGAACGGTTACCCCTGCCGGCTTGTCCACGACGATCAGGTGCTCGTCTTCAAGGACCACGTCGAATTCGGCGCCTTGCGAAGCCTGTACGTCCCCGGAATCATTCGGAAGTTCGACTACCACCTCGTCGCCGCAAGTTACACGTGATGATCCGCGGCGGTGTGTCTTGCCCGTCACCGATACGAATCCGCCCCGGATTAGCTCTCGGGCCAGCGATCTGTTTACGCCATCCAACTTGCCGGCAACGGCCACGTCGAGTCGCACGGGCTCATCGGAATTACGCAGTATCCAGGCAATCTTCCTGTTCCTCAATCGATCGTCAGCCACGGTCATCGGCCGTTGAGGTGCTGGCCGCAGTGGATCCGGCGGGGGCGCCTGTCCTCCCGGGCGTTGGCGTAGTTTCACCGGGCAGATGCCCGCCTGACGATCCCTCAGCGAGTGATTCGACCGGTGGTTTTTGCGATTCCCGCGTGTAAAAAAGGTAGAAAACCATCAGGGCGATACCAATGACAATTGACGAGTCGGCCAGATTGAAGATTGGCCACGGTCCGACATCGATGAAGTCCGTAACGTGGCCGAGACGGAACCTGTCGACGATGTTTCCCAACGCCCCGCCTAGTTGCAGGCCGATGGCCAGCCTGACTATCGACGATTCCCGCCCGGCATGCCGATAGAAGAATATGAGCATCGCCACGGCCACCAGCGAAACGACGGTAAGGATTTCTCCCCTGCCGGTGAACAGTCCGAACGCCGTCCCGGTATTCCAAACGTAGGTGATCCGGAAGAATCCTTCTTCGGGAACCGATTCGTGCAACGCGAGATTGCTGGTGACGAGCCATTTCGTGAGTTGATCAAGACCCAGGGCCAACACAAACATCAGCCAGGCCAACGGGTCGACAAAGATCGTCCACCCTCCGCCTGATGGGTTGCCCGCTGCCTGTTCCGGGATGGCGGGTATGTCGGGAGTTGTATCTTCTTGCATGTCGAACGGGACGTCGCATTAACGCAACGTGTGTGAGTGGCGTTGTACTTCGAGTATACGGTCGCCCAAAACGGTTAGTCGGCAGATTTATCTGACGCTAACGCCTGAGTTGCATTCCCATGAAGATGCCGACTGCCGCTGCTACCTCTCGCTCGTTGCCGCTAATCGTGTGGTCGGCGCCCTGGATCACCTGCAAGTCAACAGGTTTCCTCATTGCCTTGACCGACTCCTGGAGTTTCACGGGGTCGACGATGCGGTCATCGGTGCCAATCACAAACTGGCGCGGACGTTTGTCGTCACCAATTCGCGTGGCCTTCAACGCTGAGAGCGGCGGCGAGATCAGCGATATCGCCCGTGCCCATTTCAATCCGCCAAGCCCTCGGAGGATTGCTACAGCGCCGGCCGAGTACCCAACCAGGCCGTACCGGTTGCGCCTCACGTCATGCCAGTTTCGCAGCAGGTTCAAACCTGCGGCCACGTCCTGGCACGCGGTGCCGCCCTCTTCCGTTGCGCCCTGCCCGAAAGGTCTGAAGTTGAACCTCAACGTCGCCACGCCGTTTTCTGCCAGCGCCTCGCAGATGGCATACGTGAGCAGGGAGTCCATCGATCCCCCGAACAGGGGGTGCCCATGGCACACCACCGCGCCCGGAAACGGTGGTCGGGCGTCGAGGGGCGAGCCGAGTATGCCATTCACTCGGTCGCCGCCGACTTCGAATTCAACTGCAGATTGTCTCAAGACATCACCGTGGGCATCGATTGCAACAGGATTGGTCGCGGGTAAAATCACGCGACGTAACAGCAATTACCATAACGGACGATAACCGTAGAGTCCCGATCGCCGATAAGAAAGGCCCCTCCAAATGACAGGAATCGATCTTCGCAGTGACACCGTTACTCACCCTTCGCCGGAGATGCGTCAGGCCATGTACGACGCGGAACTGGGTGACGACGTCCTCCGCGACGACCCCACGGTGAACAAGCTGCAGGAACAGGCAGCAGAGTTACTCGGCAAGGAGGCTGGGATTTTCGTTTCGTCAGGCACGCAGTCCAATCTGGTGTCGGTCCTGTCACAGGCTCAACGCGGCGACGAGATAATCCTGGGGGATCAGTGCCAC
>JAKZUY010000284.1:0-6628 GCA_047516345.1 Dehalococcoidia bacterium
AAGCATCACCGTGAGGTCGAGGCAATTTGCACAACTTCATTAAGTACACTTGGGCTGTAGCGCTCTAGACGGTGAGGCGAGGCAGTAGCGAAGTACTTCGACTTGGCGCTCCCCCAGAGTTCGAGTCCTGTGCGGCCCACCGGACTGGATTCGAACCTGCCCATTGGAGAAGCAAGCGGAATGAGTTCCTCTTGTCCTGACCCATACGGATTGAGGGAAGTCGCGCGAACGTCCTGATTTATGGTCGCCTATCTGACTTCGGCTGAGTCCAAGTCGACTACCCACGAGTACCGCAGTTTTCCGTTGCTATTGCGTCGTACGCATGGATAGCCCCACATTTACGTCAGCGACCGCGGTCGCAATTGGAGCGCCTTCTTACATCACAATCGTCGTGACCGTGCCGCCCGCAATTGTGCATCAGTACAAAGTCAACTTCGAACTGTAGGTGTTGCTTTCTCAAGGTGCGGCCAGGTCCTCCTGTCGGTCTGAGCAGCCCTTGTTGAACCCAATGTCGTTGTTGTTCGTGGGAACCTGAATGGTGTATTTGCTTGCGGGAGACAGGTCCGACACACTCACCGTGAAGGTTTGACTATCCCTTGAATCCACCGTCTCAGGGGACCATCGAGGAGACCTACGGGTCAACCTCCGCAATGCGCAACATGAGCAGGTCCCCGTCTTGCCAGGGCTGATCTGCCGCCGGCCACGTCAGAGCCCCGCTGCCGCTCTGGGTCTTAGCTTCGACAAGAGGCAGAGTCAGAACAGCAGAACCGTCAAGTCCGATGAACTCAGCGCGATGGCCTGCCAGAGACACGGCGGGACTCAACCCCATAGTCACGACGCCGGCATCCCATTTCAGGCCGCTGATCGATGTTGCCGTACCGTCGACCGTGAACCCGGCAGGCGACATGACCCCGGTGAAGCTGTCCGCGCCCACCGCCGAGCCAATCGTTACCGGATCGAAGAACGCCTCGTGCACCGTGCCGGCAGGAGCCGTTACGTGGACGACAGTATTTCTCATGATTCCCTCCGGATCGGAATTAGTCTCACAGACGAGCAGGTCGTCCGGCAGTGCGTTGGGGTGGATCCTGTATTCGCCCGCGGGAAGAGGACGCACAGTCAAGAGACGACGGCTGAAGGAGAGTCTGTCGTCCACACCGTCCCCGGACGAATCGTAGGGAATGAGATCAACGGTATCCACTCTGAACAGGTCTTTGTCCGCGCCAACAAACCAGTACCTACCGATCTTGTCCGGAGGATCACCTATTCCCAATGTATCCGCATGCACAACACTACCGGCGGGCAGACCGGACTCCATATTCCGGTAGACTGTGTCCGTAGCCGTATCTGTATTCTCCAATCTCTCACCAATAATAGTCTCAAGAGCATATTTGTCTCTGATGCACATTCTGTACTCGTCCGATCCGTCGCCGTCGCCAACTTCCGCTTCCAGATCCGCTATACGCGTTTACAGGGTGTCCAGCGATATGGTGGGAGGAGGCGGTGAACCGGAAGGTACGTCGAGGAGAAAGAGCTGTTGGTTACCGCTCCTGACGGAAAACGCGGCACTCTGGTCCGCCACAGGCAACCACTTCTTATACCCCGGGCTGGCGATGCTGTAGCCGTCTAAGCCGCCCAGGGTCATTTCCCCCAGGAAGTAGCGTCCATGTTGCAGGGTGCTCGGCAAATGTCCAACGGAGTCCTGCAGGAACACAATCGCCTGCATGCTGTCCCAGCGAATGTCTCGCTTCGCTGTGACGGTCGGCAGAATTGTCTGAACCTCAGCTTGAGAGTCATATTCTCTTAGTTCTACAACCACGGCAACGAGTTCATTCTCTCCCGTGCCTTTCAGGTACTCGAGAACGCTAAATGTGAATTCCAATACCGCTGAGGGTTTTGTAGTGTTTCCGTCATAAGGTAATTGGGCCATGATGTCCGCAACCGCATTGACCGAAGACAGTTGCACCCTAGCTATGACGTCAGACTCCACAATCCTCTCTTCAAGAGAAACCACGTACGTTGGACAATGTGAGGTCACTACGAATTCCACTTCTACTTCCTCCTCAACGTCCTCCACCTCAATCTCCCCTTTCGGCTCCGGCAAAACAGTGCTCGTCGGCGTGACGCTCTCCGCTTGCTCCTCCTCAGTGTCTTCCGTCTCAATCTCCTCTCCTTCCGGCTTCGGCGAAGGCGGGCCGTCGTTGGTCGGAGGCGGAACGGTTGACAGAAGATACTCACCGTTCTGTTCATTGACTTCAGGCTCGTTGGCGTCTAACGGCCTGCTGGCATCATTTAGGTCCCGAGCACAACCTGTAAATAACCCGGCAATAGTAAACAACACGACGGACAGTCCGACGAATTGGGTGACGTCGGATATTCGCCGCAATGCGACGCCTTCGTATCTAGACAAAACTCTCATCCCTTATCATCAACGCGGCGAGTGACCGCTATAGATATCGCCCAATTGCCTTAAGTCTGCGCCTGTTATTGTTAGCGAGTGCTTGGATTTAGCATTCATTGCTGCAGGAATCTCTTCAAGCGAGGGATGCTGAATGAAGTCCTGTACACCCAGTCACTGCTCGCCCACAAGGCTGCGGAACTCGGCCGCCGGGCGGTTCAGTCAAAAGATCCACCACACAGTCGCACTCCGACTCTACACTCGTGACGTCGCCCCGCCGTGCTGACGCCAAGTCGTGCCGCGAGTCTTCGCTGAACGGAGTCCCTTTGGCCGATGTGACGCGTGATGCTGTGCATCCTGGCTGGCGCGCCGACGCTGAAGACTATTTTTGCATCTTGGAGTCTACGGGCGCGGACTTGGCTGTCGGCAAGGGCACTGGAGTAGCCGTTGGTTCCGGCGTCTCGGTTGGATCCGCCGACGGGTTCTAAATTGGGGCTGGCGACGGCGATGGTTCTTCAATGGCCACAGGCGCAGGCCTCGGCTCGCACCCCATGGTCAACACGAAGAAAAATGCGAGCATGAAGCGTGCGAGGTAAATTGAACAGCTTCCGTACGCATTTTTGGACCGTCACCCTGTGAAAGCTGAAGCGGAGAAGTCGTGGCCCATATCGATCTGTTGGTGCCATATATTTCAAGTCACGTCTGGCCCCCCTAACAAGACTCGAACCGGCATTCTTGGTGTCAAGTGATTTGCCTGATGTAAGAACGGTGGGATTCCTCGGGCCAGCGCTGATTGGGGCCCGCTGATCTGACATCGTCTGAGACCGCCCCCCAAGACCAAGCCACCTCTTGCCTAGTTTCGCCTCGCGAGCGCGAAGGACTCGAGTTCCTTTGATGACTCCCGCACTGCAGTGCCCCGGCCTATGCCTCGTCAGCTTCATCCTTCGCAAGTTGGACTTCACGCCGTGGGCATGCATTTTCTATCAACGCCGCTTATCCTCTCATCCTGGCTGCCGCCCACGCTTAGCGCCGTTCCGGCAGTTCAGCGTGAGTTCCGAGGACAAGTCCAGCCTTGCGCACTTGAGCTACAAGAGACTTCCAGAGCACCCGCAGCTCATCACTGGTGAGCTCGCTCCGCCGTCCCTTAGGAGCCCGTAGATTGCTCGGGGTAAAGTACTGACGATCAAGGTCGACCACCGGTCGCGGAAAGCCTGTGTCGCCGTCAGCTGGCATTGCCGGGAAAAAGCTGAACATCCCCTCTACTGGCTGGTGTGGCGTCGCTCCCTTGTAGAGCCTGAATGAGGCCTTCTCGTTGTCCGCAATCGGGCCACCACCGGTCACCGTGAGGAATGCCTCTGGTGCCGCTTCCGCTAGTTCTACGCGAGCTTCTGGCGCCTTGTAGGTGACTGAGCCCGCGACCACGAAAACGGTGTCGAGCAGCCACTTCCACTCGCCGGCGATCTTCTTTCCGCTCCCGAAAGCGATCACCGAGCCTCGTCCGAGGTGCGCAAGGCCCGAGGTTCTTGATTGGCTCTGCTGTCTGCAGTTCGAATATAGGAACCGCTCGCCGAAGATGAACGGATCGGTATTGTGCAGCCCTTTGTAGGTGTCTTTGGGGATGTAGTAAGGGTGCCAGAGGTAACGGGGATACAGCGAGTATTGGTACGGTTGATTAAGTTCGCAGAGAAGTTCCGATTCCGCCTCCCACTCGCCCCAGGCACGGAGTTTGCCGTTCCTCGGGTTACCGTCATCCTCGATCCACTTACCGAAAAACTCCATGAATTTGCGTGCATGCGGGCTGGGAGGTTTGTTCCAAGCCTTCCCTCCGCAGGAGTCTGGCTCATGCTCTCGGCCCGGATGAGGGAATTGAATGAAGCGCAAGTTATCGACCACGGCGAAATACCTCAAGTGCGATCGCGCCTGCTTCGCGCTTCTGGATGCTGCCCAGCCGACCAAGCGGTTTCTGCGCCGCAGGACCGAACAGAAGAAGTGTCGGCTCACCGCTGATCACGCACCACCTCGCACTTATCCTTACGGGCTGATTGCGTGGCGCGCCAGCCCCCGTTTCATCAAACACGTGTACGACCTTCCACCCATTTAAGGGGTTGTACTGAATGCGCGATAGATGGCGACGCGCAACAGACAGCGCCACAATTTGGGGCCGCAGCACCCTCAGTAGGGCATGCCAGAGCGGACCGCCATCCTTCTCGAGAGCCTTCTGCTCATCCCGGCCGAGGCTGCTCCATGTCGGATCGGTCGCGACGGGAGAGCAGATGTCGGTATGGAGCGCCGTCGACGGTTGCCCCCCATAGTAGCTAGCCTCCAGGCCGTTGAGCAGCGGTTCGAACGCGCTAAACCAGCCGCGATACGGATCGGTGCTGAAGTATGCCGAGAGCGCGTTGAGGTAGCAGTCCGAGTCACTTGCCGTGACTGCCTCTGCAAGCGGGAAGCGGCGGAAGGGAAAGTCCGCCGGGAACTCGTGCCGCGAGGGGTTTAGCCCGACGGTCAGGATACGCATCCTTGAAGAAAAGTAAGCGTGGAGATTGCCGAAGAACAATATCGGGAGGGAGGGGCTGACGCGTGATGGTAGGGCAGCGGAGTGCACGAACGCGCGCCACGCCTGCTCCACCACTTCATCAAGGCATGCCCGATCTCTCAATGAAAACCCTTGCTGACTAAAGATGCCGTATTGATCCGTCCAACAATTGATATCCACCGCAAGCGTAGACCGCAATGGGAAGATTCTCGACTGTCTCGATTTTTGGGACCAGAGCTGTATACAGAAACATCTTCGAGAGGACGGGACTATGAAGCTAACAACGCCCTCGGGCCGAGTAATCCATTGTGAAGCGACAGGGCAGAGGGCCGCAAGGTGCGCTCACTCCTCTGACTGCCCCTCCTGATCCTGTTCCTCGGATGTCGGCATCCAGTAACCGACGCGAGGTTCAGTGAAGAAATGGGGTGGGCTGGTCGGAGTCGCTGCCAAGCATGTGGCAAAGGGTGCTTATGCCGATGTCCGTGGACCACATGGCCGTTATAGGGTGACTTAAGCGTTAGTGGGACCTGGTATTTGCACAGTTAGCCGAAGGTACTTTCCCACTTGTAACACCGAATTGTCAACGGCTTGGCACCGGTAAGAAGCTGTACAAAGTCGGTGTGCTCTCAAGCGCGCCGCCTCAATCGGTGAACAGGTGGCCGAGGCCCAGGCTTTCCGCCAACTCCATCAGCGCCTTCCGGTGCTGATAGTTGGGTCGGACCCTGCCTTCAGCCCAACGCCATACGGTGTGGCGATTGGTCTCCAAGTGGCGGGCGGGCTCAGACCACGACAGGCCCGTCTCTTCCTGGAACCGCTTGAGCCGCTGCGGGAATAGGCCATGAGCACAACCTTTACCGGCCTCGGACTTGGGGCGAGGCGATTCAGAGCTGAGCGACTGCTGACCCGTACGCGGTGGTCACCGGCAGAATCTTTATGCCACCTGGGCATTCGTTCCTCGCCCCTGTGCAAGAGTGGCTGTGATGCATGTGTCCTGTGTCGCTGTTCAGCCGCTTCAGTCTGCTCCCGCCGGTTCAATACCCCTCCTTGCAGGAACCGGAGCTGGCGCCAATGGGCACCGGACGCAGGAGCGCAAGATACGGGGAGAAACGCTCCATGGAGGCTTCCCCCCCGGGTGGTCTTTGATGCAACCCTTTTGCGTTTCGAACGGACCGCCCGTCCTTGTGTGTGGCATTTCTCATTGCCGGGAGCCGTCCCCGGTCCTACGGGGTCACGTTGACATTTTTCGAGCGTTGGCTCCGGCCCTCCGTACTGATTGCCTGAACTCGGTATACGTGCTGCACTCCCGGCATGGGAGTGCAGCAGAAATGGTTTGTGCCAGGCGCCTTGACCAACCCGGACGTCGTTTGGCCCCACAAGCCTCTCAACCTACAGCTACCCGACCCTCCCCCTCGTTGGCCAGCCAAGAACTGCCCTTGCCGGGGCGGGGTGTCCAGCTACCTCCTGGTCCGGAGATAGAAGAAGATGGCAAGGATTACGCCGAAGACAACGATGACTGGGATGAACCACAGGAAGCCCGGCGGCCCTGCTTCCGCTTCCGGCGCTGCCACCGCGACCGTTGCCGTCGGCGAGGGTGTGGCGGTGGGTTCTGGCGTCGGCGTGGCCGTGGGCGCCGGCGTGGCCGTGGGCTCCGGTGTGGCTGTGGGTTCCGGCGTGGGCACCGGAGTCGACGTCGCGGT
>JAKZUY010000285.1:0-5341 GCA_047516345.1 Dehalococcoidia bacterium
TCGTCGACCTGGCCGCCGTAGTACCCGGCAACTATGCCGACTATCGTTCCGACGATGCCGCCCGTGGTCAGCACGACAGCCGCCACGATCAGTGAAATCCGGGCACCGTGTATTACGCGGCTCAGTACGTCTCTGCCCAGGATATCGGTCCCGAGCAGATGAGAGGCGTCGCCACGCTCGTCCCAAACGGGCGGCTGTCCACTCTTGAACAGATCGCCTCTTAGTGGGTCGTGAGGCGAGATCCAGGGCGCAAAGATCGCGGAAAATATCAGTATTCCAACCAGCGCCCCCGGTACTATCGGCCACTCCCTGGCAATTCGCCAGCCAACCGCCAGCCAGCCCGTGCCCGCTTCATACGTTCGGGGATCAGGGACTGTGATCGATTCAGTCACGCAGGCCCCCTCAATATCGAATCCGCGGGTCGACATATGCGTAAAGAATGTCCACCGAAGTATTGATGGCAAGGTAGATCACCGTGAACAGAAGAACCACGCCTGTCATGGCAGGAAAGTCGTTGTTGTTGACCGACTGAACCGCCAATCGGCCTAGTCCGGGCCAGGCAAAAACGGTTTCGGTCACCACGGCCCCTGTAAAAAAGGCAGCCAGTATGAGTCCGCTAAACGTCAGCGGGGCCAGCATGGCGTTGCGCAATGCATGCTTCCACACAATGACGGTCGAACTGACTCCCTTTGCCCTGGCCAGCTTGACGTATTCGGATCCGAGCACTTCCAGCATGGCCGACCGGACGATTCTGAGAATGCCCGACGCAGTTAGCCAACCAAGGGTGATGGAGGGCAGGATGTAGTGATTCAGGCCGCCCTTTCCGGATGTGGGAAGCCATGAGACCTGTACCGAAAAAAGCAGGATGAGCATGATGCCCAACCAAAACGGCGGCAGGGCCTGGCCGAATAGTGCGAATGTGCGCCCGGCGTAGTCCGCGGCGGTACCCCGTTTCACAGCGGCCAATATCCCCAGCGGAATACCGACAACCAACGCAAAAACGAACGCCCCTGCCGCGAGCTGTATTGTGGCCGGGATCCGTTCCAGAATCACCTTCCGCACCGGACGCAGTTCTCGCAAGGACTCGCCAAAATCCCCTTTTAGCGCATTGCCGAGCCAAATGCCGTACTGAACCACGAGAGGCTTGTCCAGCCCCCATCGTTTTCCCCAGGCGTCCCATTGTTCCTGGCTCGTGTAGGTTGTGAGCAATACGGTCCGGGGATCACCGGACTTGTGCGCTAGGGCGAACACGAAAACGCTCGTTGCAAAAGCAACGAACACCGCATACACGATGCGCGTCAATATGAAACGGCGCAATGGTCCTCACCGGATACCCATGCTGCCTGCCCTGTTCGCAGCTTTGGGCTGCTCAGGTGACGTGACACAGGTCACTCACGCCCTGGCCGGATCGCGGAATTAAGATCCGTTTGGTCCGGCCAGGGCAGTTTTTCCCGCGTTATCGAATTACGGCTCTTTCGAAGTCACCCGCTTCGACTCCGGGCAGAGTCGTCGGCTGCCACTCGACGTTCTTGGCGACGGCGGCAAATGTCGGGACTTTCACGATCAGTGTGGCCCAGCGGTACTTGTGCAGGCAGTCCTGAGCCGCAGCGTTTGCTTCCAGTCGGGTCTGAATGTCGAGTTCTGCGCGGATGCCGAACCAGGCGTCGTCAACGCAATTGATCTCGACTCCGGGGTTCCATCCCCCGATGACCGGACGCTGGTTGTAGTGCTGCGGTGTGTCGGGAGAGGGGGAGCCGTATCGCCATATGTAGGCGCCCACAAATGACCTGTCGACCAAGCTCGGCCGTTTCGCTGCGTATGCCGTCGAATCAATGTTCACCTTGATGCCCAGGTGGTCTTGCCACATCTGCGCTATCGCCTCACCCGTCTCGGGGTTGACGATAGTAGGCAGATCCGGAGTCACGAAGAAATCGATAGAGAACGAACCGAATCCTGACTGGTCCAGCAAGGCCTTCGCGCCCTCCGGATCGAACTTGAATTCATCCCGCCATTCTTCCTTCCATTGGGCGTCGTCAGGCGAGAAGTTGTACCAGGTGTTTGGTCCGACCTGGCCCAGACCGCTCAGGATTGCAAGGTTGATCGCGTCTCTGTCTATGGCCATGGACATGGCGTGCCGGACCATTGCAGATCGTTCCATCCTGTCTGGGTCGTTCGGGTCTCCAATCCATGGGTATTCGTCAGTGGGCTGAAATCCCGGCCGGGGTTCAACAGGCTCTCCGGTCAGAAGGTCAGTGCCAATCCAGTGGTTGCCTGTGTACCAGACAGTCGATCTGGCGGACGTGTTGGTTTCAATAGCGTGGGCGCCCGTTTCACCCAGCACCGAGCCGAGGAATCTGAGCGAGACTGGCGAGATATCGACCTCTCCAGCTCTGAATGCCGCCAACCGAGTCGCTTCTTCCGGGATCTCCCGGATCACCACCCGTTCGACGCTCGGAACCGCCCGGTAGTGGCTGTCTTGCGAATCCAGGATAACTTCCTCATTCGCAACCCACTTGTTCACGGTGAACGGGCCCGTACCGATGGGCGTCTCTGCTGCCCCATCGGGGCCCAGATCGTCAAATACTTTCTTGCTCCAGATCCCTCCGATCTGGCTGTTGTTCGACAACTGACGGTCCCACTGCGGCGGAATAAATTCTCCGTCTCTGGTGGTCATGGTGACGGTGTAGTCGTCGACCTTGACCCACTTGTCCATCCACTCTTTCGCTTCAGCAATCTTGGCCAGAGTACCTTCAGCGAAAAGCGCGTCGTCGAACGTGTAGACCACATCGTCGGCTGTCAGTTCGCCCCAACCGTCATGGAACTGGACGCCTTTTCGTATCTTGAACGTAACTGAGGTGCCGTCTGGGGCCGCCTCCCACGATTCGGCGAGCGCCTCCGGGACTGTGTCGCCAAGGATCGGTGCGATATGGGGGTGGTAGGTCAGGGGATCGGCTACGCCCCACGAGACCTTGTCGAGATTGACGGGCCACTTCAGGAGACTGGGCCTGAAGAGGGGCGGTGTGATGCTACCGACAGCCACTCGCAACGTTCCGGACTGTTCGACCGGCGCTTCCATCACCGGCGCCTGGGTAGCGACGACTACGACCGTCTCTTTCACCGTGACCTCTTTTTCGACGACCACTGTCTCAGTCACGGGCTTTTCGACTTCGACTATGACCGTTTCTCTGATGGTTTCTCTGATGGTTTCAGGTTCCGGGGAACCACAGGCGGTGACAAATGCAGCCGTCGCCAATATGGCCACGGGCACGAGCCCCAAAAATACTTTTCTGAGATTGATTTTCATGGTTACCCACCTAACTGAATTGGAAACGCGTCGCCCATTGGGCCCGGTCCAGCCGCGTTGATCCCAAATTGAAAGGCGCAGGGGTGTGAGAATGCACCTCTGAAAAGCCTCTGAATTTGACCGGAATTTAGCACCGAACACTTTCAGTGTCAAAGTTCAACGGACCTGGCGGGCACCGGCTCCGCACGGTTCGACCAGGGCCGCTGGCTAACTGGAAACGACGGCCGATATGGCTGAGAATCTGCTTGGTTCCGTGGGCGGTTGGACCGAAGTAGCGTTCTTACGGTCATCCCTCCGCCAAGTGGCCTGATTCCCCGGCGCGCGCCATCACCGGGCTTACCGGACACTCGGCGTCACCCACAACCCCCTGCACCCGGCATCGCTCGTCGTTTCCGACACCCCGCGTCACAAGTCTTCCTCGACCCCTCGCGTCATCCGTCATCCCCGACCCCGATCGGGGAACCAATGCCGGTGCGGGGATTACCCGGCGGGCTCGACTTTGTAACGGAAGTTGCAGTAGGTGGCGCCCTTCATGATTGTTTGGGTGCGCGTGAGTTGGATGTCTGGATTGAATCCTCGGGAGAATTCGAAGTCGCGAGTGCAGGAAAAGACGTCTCCGAGGTCGGCGAATCCAAGTTCACGGTACATCTCGGCGTAACGGCAACGGGTGACGTTGAACGAGTATTCGGAGTCGTTCTTTACGATAACGTCGATTTCAAGCGCGCCGTTTCGCGTCCACGGCTCTTTATTGTCGGCGAAGTCTTTAAGGCCGTTGGCGCCTAGCTTTTTGGCCATCGCCGCGCCCTGCTGACGGGCGATGTCGGTGATTGCGCGGCGGGCGATGTCGGCGGCCCGGTCCCGTCCGATCTCTTCCTGATAAGCCCGTATCAGTGGCCCGAGGATCATCGCCTCGATTCGCCTTCGGTCGAGGACGCCTAGTCGCTCTTCAACTGGTTGTGATTCTTCTTTTCGCCTGGAATTATCCATATGCTTCCCAATCGCAATAGCGCCGCCGGGCCTGTTGACTATGTCGACAACGATTACGGACCGCTGTCTGGTGGCCAACCTCGCGGTGTCGGCAACATTGCGGATCCCCCTGCCGGTCTAAACGGCCTCAACGCTAATCGCTACTGCCCCGCCCCCGGCATGACATATGACGGCAAGTCCGGTCTCGAGGTTCGACTGCCGGAGACTGTGGATCAGCGAAACCACGATCCGCGCCCCGCTAGCACCAAGAGGATGACCCAGGGCTATCGCCCCTCCCCTGACATTCACCTTGCTCCAATCCCAGTCGAGGGCCTTGCCGTTGGCCAATACCTGGGCTGCGAACGCTTCGTTCACTTCGATGAGGTCGAAATCGCCGAGTTCCATGCCCGTCCGTTCGAGCAAGTTGCCGACCGCGGTTCTGGGAGCGTCAAACAACATTCCAGGGTTGTTCGCCGAATGTGCGTATCCGGTTATACGGGCATAGGGGTCGACGCTGAGTTCGGAGGCTCTGTCGGTCGACATGATTATGAACGCTGCTGCGCCGTCGCTGATCTGCGACGCGTTGCCAGCGGTCACCGATTCACCGGGAGGAAACGCGGGCCGGAGTCTGCCGAGCGATTCAAGGGTGGAGTCGGGTCTGGGACCTTCATCGACCGAAATGGTGTTGGTTTTGCCCCTGCGGCCCTTGGTCAGAACGGGAACGATTTCAAGGTCGAACCAGCCTTCTCCGGAGGCGACGGCGGCTAGCTGGTGTGATCGCGCAGCGAACTCGTCCTGCTCACGCCGGGTTACGTCGTATTCGTCCGCGATCGCCTCGGCGGAGCCGGCCATGTGCCGGTTTTCAAAGGGGCACCACAGTCCATCGTGCACCATCGAGTCGATCAATGTCGCGTCACCGAGGCGCTGACCAGTTCGGCTATTAACCAGCAAATGGGGCGCGGCGCTCATGTTCTCCATGCCCCCAGCCGCAACGGTCTCCACCTCACCGAGCTGGATCATCTGGGAACCGGCGATGATCGCCGCCATTCCGGAGGCGCAGGCGATATTGAA
>JAKZUY010000286.1:0-5775 GCA_047516345.1 Dehalococcoidia bacterium
CCGCAAGAGCAAGAGCGAATCTCGATCTCACTCCGGACCTTTTTGACGGAGACCCTCACGAAGAATCATCTCACATCGAGAAATACTTCTGGGGGCCATCGTCCGTGATATTGGATGGCGACCAACTTTACGTGGTGGACACCAGCCGCCACAGGGTGCAAGTCTTCGATGTACAAACGTCCGGTTGAGAGGGGATTGCACTAGCCGCAATCCCGCTTGAATTTTTGGGGGGCAGCCGACTTCATCAAGGGAAGTTGACCAGGCGGCAGAGGGCGCCTGGCGAGTTCGCAGCTACTCGAATATCGGACGCGTTAGAGCGCCCGGGATGAGTTTTGCTCAGTCGATACCCAGAATATCGAGAGCGTCACGGGTTGAGGCCGCGGAGAAGACGCCGATGCGACTGCGCTCCTGTTCTTCGCCAGCCGGCAATATGCAAACTGTGGCCTCTGCCAAATAGACATCTCCTATCACGGCAAGGATTTCTCATCAGACCTTTATGTTGGTATGATGCCACTCAACTGGGGACCTCTCCTCTACACCACCGGTGTTAGACGATGAGGACAAAAGCATTACAGTTAACGCCCACTTGAGGGTGCGGGTCGGCTTTGGCGCCTCGAGGTAAGAACTCGACGCGCTGGTGGAACAGGGTTGCGGGCGACGGTGGAGAGCCTGTTCGAGCCCGATCCCCCAAACGAGACGTCTCTGGACCTGATCCGCCGGTACAACCCGATCACATGGGCATGATGGGAATCGGGGCCGGAGTTCCAACGGGCATGATTCGATGCTAATGAAGGTGGACGGGTCAGAAAGAGCGACGATCTACGTCGGAGCAAGGTGACTGGCAAATGACACTGGCAGATTCGAAAGTTCGGACCGGGCGGCTCGCATATAACCGCACGATTGGCGTCACGGGGATGGTTGGCCGCGGCTTTTACTACCCCACGGAAAGTGTGGCCGGAGACGACGGTCGCCTGTATGTGCTCAGCCGTGGGTTGGATTCTATTCGAGGCATTCGTGTCACGGTGATGAACCTCGACGAGGAATACTTTGGAACGTTTGGTTCACACGGGCAAGGAGACGGTCAGTTCATTTGCCCTTTGTCGATAGCCATTGACAGAGAACAACGGGTTTTCATCAGTGACGATTACATTAACCGGATTACCGTTATGTCGACCGGCGGCGAATTCATCCAGAGTTGGGGGTGTGCCGGAGCCGGAGACGGGCAACTGGACGGTCCCAGCGGGCTGGCGTTCAATGCAGCCGGTGAACTGCTCGTGGTGGATCACCGCAACAACCGCATCCAGCGGTTCACGACTGACGGAGAGTTCCTTGGCAAATTTGGCGACGCCGGTTCCGCTGGGGGACAGTTCAACCTGCCGTGGGGGATCTTTGCCTGTCAGGATGGCCACATCCTCGTCGCCGATTGGGGCAACGACCGCGTGCAAAAACTCACGCCTGATGGAGAGTTCGTCGCGGCCTACGGGAGCCCGGGCCGGGGTGAAGGCGAGTTCCACCGGCCGGCGAGTGTTTGCGTCGATGAAGACGGATACATCTATGTGGCCGACTGGGGGAACCATCGCGTGCAGGTATTGGATCCTGAGGGCGGATTCGTGCAGTCACTGAGAGGCCAGGCGACGGTCTCGAAGTGGGCCCAGGAATGGCTCGACGCCAACGTTGAGGAAGCCGCCGCAAGAGCACGAGCGAATCTCGATCTCACTCCTGACCTTTTTGGCGGAGACCCTCACGAAGAGTCATCCCACATCGAGAAATACTTCTGGGGGCCATCTTCCGTGATATTGGGTGGCGACCAACTTTACGTGGTGGACAGCAGCCGTCACAGGGTGCAAGTCTTCGATGTACAGACGTCCAGTTAAGTAAGAGGAGATCAAACTAGCCGCAAATCTGCTTGAATTTCGGGGACGCGACGATGCTGTGTTGCAGACACGGTCCCCAGGCGGGTGTTCCGCCTAGACATTCACCCCAGTCCGGGGCCCCGTCAAAAGTCTGTGGGACGAAGGCAAGTTTGCGATCGTCAACGGGGTTGGATACACGATGCCCAATCGCTCCCACTTCCGGTCTATGAACATCCGGCACAACGGCGAGACGGTGGAGATCGCCCCCGACGGCGTCCTCGGTGACACCGCAAAACGCGTCGACAAGACCCCGGTGAAAGTGTTACCTATGTGACCGGTCTAACTATTACCCATGTGCACGGTCGTTCAATGGGGTGAACCAGGCATTCCTCGGGGACCGCCGGAGAGTCGCCAAAGGCCTCTAATAGCGGTGACGCCGGTCGAACCTGTCTACGTGGCGCCATAGGTTAAACTGCGGCAAGTCGGGCGGACCTTGCCCGGCCTGGAGTTGCCTGGGTGGACACATGGAAATCCTGATGGTGCAGTTGAATGTGGACGCTCTTAGAGGCAGACGTCTTGACCGGCCCAGCAGAGTGAACTGGATCCGGGGCCCCTCACGATCCCCGGATACGCCGCCCGGCATCCCAATGTGCCGAGTCCGTTTCGGACAGGCCGCCATCCAGCATCAGCATCGAGCCGGTCACATACGATGAGGCGTCAGAGCAGAGCCACACGACGACCTCAGCTACTTCATCGGTTGTGCCGACCCTCCCCAACGGGGGAGTGGACTCGGTCCTGGCCCCCATTTCGGGGTTAACGGACAGATTTTCCAGGTATGTCTCGGTGGCGATTATGCCTGGTCCAATGGCGTTAACTCTTATTCCGGCAGGTCCAAACGTGAGAGCGGCGTTGCGGGTCAGGCCAACCACACCGTGCTTGCTCGCTACGTAAATCTCGCCGCCCCCGCCCCTTATGCCTCCGATTGAGGAATTGTTCACTATCGACCCAAACCTTGCTGCACCATTGCCCGAAGCTCATGCTTCATGCCCAGCCAGACTCCCCGCAGGTTGGTGTTGATCAGGTCGTCGAAGTACTCGACCGTGGTATCGGTCCATCCTTGTTTATGGGAAGTCAGTTAGCCTGCATTGTTGAATGCGCAGTCCAGTTTGCCGTATGCCTCAACCACCGCATCGGCCATCGTCTGGACGTCGAGTTCTTGAGAGACGTCCGCCTTCACGAAAATCCCCTCTCCGCCGGCCTCTCTGATAAGCCGCACAGTCTCGTTGCCTTCCGCCTCCCTGAGGTCCGCGACGGCTACTCTCGCCCCTTCCCCGGCAAGTCTGATTGCGGTCCTCTTGCCGATGCCGGAGCTGCCGCCGGTGACGAGCGCGACTTTATCCTCTAGCGATCCAGCCATATTGGTACCTCAGAGCCCATTCCCGGGCGAAGCATGTTCAGCCTGCTTCCGTATTGTTTCGAAGCCCGTCAGGGCATTCTATTCCCGAGTAGATGCGACAGTTGGAGGCTCCGTGGCTACTGGCGCTATCGCCGCCGCCTACACCGCCCTACCCTGATAGTCGCGCTCAGATCCTGGGAGGCTATCAGCGGTACCACCAACTCGAGGATGGTACTGTGTACAGTCCCGTCAGGCCCACCATTTCCGGCCTGCGCGTAATGTGTTCATTGCTAGACGGCGCCGGTCGCCGTTGTCGTGGGCTGGGTACATGGACGAGGAGACTAAGCAATCTTCTATGAACTCGCCGGACCTCCACCTGCGGACTTTGTTCCTGCTTACTGGCGACGGCCGCATCAGTGCGACACGTGAGCCGGAATCAAAACCAGGTCCACTATTCAAACTCATCCGAGGAAAGGCAAGCTGTGCTTGGGCAGTGCGCGCTGACGTACCGCAGGATATCGCTGATGAGCTTGACGACCTCGCGCGGGAAGAGCCGCCAGTCTCAGACTTCCGACGTGCTCCTGTGCACGCTGAACGGTACATGTCGTTGGTTAAGGGCGAAGTTGACTCGGGGCCGGCATTCATGTTCCCAGAGGCGATTGATCAACCTTTCGGCACAGTGTTGATCGAGGATGTGCAGTTGCTTGACCACAACTTCTCCGGGTGGAAGGCGAGCGAAATCCCAGAACGAACGCCAATTATTGCGGTGGTCGAGGCGGGATATCCTGTGAGCGTCTGCTGCTGCGCGCGGCGCTCCAACGTAGCGGCAGAAGCTGGGCTTGAAACGGCAATGGCGTTTCGTGGACGTGGACTGGGCCCGCGAGTTGCCGCTGCGTGGGCATTGGCAATTCGTGCCTCTGGCCGCATTCCGCTTTACAGTACGTCGTGGTCCAACGACGCCTCTCTGGCGGTTGCTCGCAAGTTACGTCTGGTGGCGTATGCAAGCGCATGGAGTATCTCTTAGGGCTGGTATAAAGAAACTGTCTCGATATTGGACGGGCCCCCGCTGGCGTGTTCATATCAAGACCACCCACTGAAAAGTCCGCAGTACAGTCCCGTCAGGCCCACCAGTTTTGACGAAATCTGGAACTTGCGTGCTGTGGCTCAGGTTGGCGGTGTAGGTATTCCTGGTTGTGCGGCCGTTGGCCACTATTGAGGAGCTTGACCGGGAGCGCCCCTGGGGCAGGGGATTCAGTTGCGGCAGTTACAACAAGGGGGCTGCGCCGATGCAGGAACGTTACGTGGGAGATGTGGGGGACTATGGAAAATATGGGCTATTGCGTTCGCTGTGCGGTGGCGACGAACTTGGCCGACGCAGGACGCTGTCCGCTACGTCAGAAGGGAGGCCATGTATGCGGCCCTTTCATGTTGCGCTGGTTTACTGTGAATCAACTGGAGAAGTAGAGGACGATGATCTCTATCGTCTGATCCCTGGTAATGAGATCACTAAAGTAGTCGACTATGGCAGCGATAACCTCATCCCTCTCGATTTTTCGGTCGTTGTTGGCGTCATAATGACTGCCCAGGGGACCCAGGTCCGCGTCGATCACAGTGATGGTCACCGTGATGGTGGCGCCGGCGTCGGGCGGGTTAGCGGCCGTGACGTCGACGGTGTAGGTGGCCTGGTCCGCCTCGTAGTCCAGAGTTGTCCCGGCGCCAACCTTGATCTGTCCCGTGCCCTCATCGAGGGTGAACAGGGCCGCGTCGGCACCGCCCAGCGTGTAGGTCAGTGTGTTGCCGTCGGCATCACCGGCGGCTATCGGCATGCCGACGACGGTTCCTTCAGCTGAATTTTCTGCCACCGAACGCGTCGCGGTTGCGCCATCAACGAACACTGGCAACATGCTGACGGCGGCGGTGGTGGCGCTTTCCTTGTCGGACCAGGGGCCATCATCGGCGGCGTTGACTCCGCGCACCTGTACGTCGTACTGTGTCTCGCCGGCTAGTCCGGTGATGGTGTAGCTCAGCGGGCCGCCCGTCCAGGCATCGTCCAGCACAGACCAGTTGACGTCGGCCTTGTCGGGGGCGTCGCTTTCGATGTAGCGAACGTCGTATGAGATTATGTCAGCCCCCCCGGTATCTCCCGGCGCGGCCCAGGCAACGGTCAGCGACCCTCCACCCGGCGTGACCACGCTTATGGCTGGCGCTCCCGGCGGATCGGCCCGGCTTATCTGAATGGTGTAGGTGAGGAACGCTTGGCCGTCCTGAGAAACGACTCTAATCCTGATCGTGGTAACGCCGGCGCCGAGGTTGACCTGATGGCCGTTCAGGGAACGATTGGCATCCGCGATTTCACCGTCATTTTCGTCGAGGAACCGGAAAGTTGAGTTGTATTCGTTGACGGGGGTCACTGTGACCCGCGACGGGCTCACAACCCCGGCGTATTCGGTGACATAGGGGTCGAACGGCGCGATGAGCGACCCCGGGCTTAAGGTCAGACCGCTCAGCAACACGTCGCAAAACGGC
>JAKZUY010000287.1:0-3824 GCA_047516345.1 Dehalococcoidia bacterium
GGAGACCTTTGCATAACCGTCATTCCGGCCTCCGAGCCGGAATCCAGGGGAGGGGAATCGTAGTTGAATTGGCACGTTTGTACTCACCAAAGTGGTTCGACGCCGGAGTTATGCAAAGGTCTCCATAGCGGTACAAGTTCGTTCGCGCGACTCGACTAAGGATAGAAATGACGGCCGGAAAAACTTACGACGTCATAGTGGTGGGCATCGGAGGGATGGGTTCGGCCACGGTGTTCGAACTCGCCAGCCGCGGCCTGCGGGTCCTGGGTCTCGAACAGTTCGACATACCCCACGACCAGGGCTCATCGCACGGGGTGAACCGGGTTATCCGGCTCGCCTACTACGAGGACCCGTCCTACGTACCCCTGCTGCTGCGTTCATTCGAGCGATGGCGCGAGTTGGAGGGCCTTTCCGGTGAGAAGCTGCTCTACACCACGGGATCGGTCGATGCCAGCCGGGGGGACCACGAGGTATTCACCGGCTCACTGCGATCGTGCATCGAGCACGACCTGCCCCACGAGGCCCTGACGAGCGCCGAATTGACCAGCCGGTTTCCCGGCTACCGGCTGCCGCCGGAGTTCATGGGCCTTTTACAGCCCGACAGCGGGTTCCTGCTCTCCGAGCGGTGCATTGTCAACCACGTTTTCGGCGCGCTCGAACGAGGAGCTGACATAAGGGCCCGCGAGGCCGTTCTCGGCTGGGACCGGTCGGGAGACACGATACAGGTCCAAACCAGCCGCGGAAAATACGAAGCCGGGGCGCTAGTCATCACAGCTGGCGCATGGACCGAAACCCTCACACCGTCGCTGGCCCATCTGGCGATACCTGAACGACAGGTGCTCGGCTGGTTTCAACCGATCCGGCCGGAGCACTTTACGTTAGATAACTACCCCGTAACCAACGTCGCGGTCGACGAAGGAAGATACTACGCGTTTCCGGTATATGGCATTCCCGGATTCAAGATCGGCCGATACCACCACTTTGAAGAGGCGACGGCGGCGGACGATCTCGACAGGGTGTGCAGGGATGAAGATGAGGAGATACTTCGACTGGCGATCGCAAAGTACTTTCCTGACGCCAACGGCCCGACGCTGTCGATGAAGGTGTGTATGTTCACGAACACGCCTGACGAACACTTCATCATCGACGCCCTGCCCGGCATACCGAACGTCTTCATCGCGGCTGGCTTTTCGGGTCATGGCTTCAAATTTTGCAGCGTGGTCGGGGAGATCATGTCCGACTTGGCGACGACCGGCGAAACCGCCCACGACATTTCGCTCTTGAGCCTTAGCCGATTCGAAGAACTGATTTGATATGATCATGGATCAACGGACTCACGGCAGGGCGCTGAAATCCACCCGGCGTTGACCGAACCGGGATGCCCTGCATGACGTGGAATATTCGGGCGGAAGTAGCTCAGTGGTAGAGCACAACCTTGCCAAGGTTGGGGTCGCGGGTTCGAATCCCGTCTTCCGCTCCACTCCCCAACAAACCCCGCCGCGCGCCTAAAAGACCGTCGAAATCATGTCCATGGACGCTGGATTCTGGGTCGCTGCTTTGTCGCAGGGACCAACCCGATAACGACTGGATTATGTCCGAAATCGACCCGCGGCTGCCTGACATCCTTCGGGACAGTTTTTGCATCCGCACCAGCATGATCCGGCGCCGGTCCGGCGGAACGCGCACCGTAGAGACTACGTACCACTGGGACGGCGCCCGCCAAATCGTGCTTTCAGGCTATCCCGGGCCTCGTGACTGGGTGGCGAACATAAACGCCAACCCAACGGTGACACTGCACACCGCGGAGTTCGAGCCTTCGTTCGACATTCCCGGCCGGGCCGAGGTACTTTGGGACACCAACGAACGCCTGCCTCACCTGCTCAACTTCATCGGCAGGTGGACGGAGCGGCCGGGGTTCCCGCGCCGCCGATTCGCCATCGCCCTGGGCGCTATTAGGCTGAACCGAAAGCTCAGGCTGCCGTGGTGGGGGCCGTTCTGCCTTATCCGAAAGATTCTCGACCAAATGCCGTGTGTCGTTGTCACGTTTACCGGCGAGCCCACCCTGCGGTTAGGCGGGCCGCCGGCGCTTTCGGAGCCGCATGCGGATCGTCCCTGAGCGTTGCCCGAGTTCCTGCTTCGGAACCTCTGGGTAAATTCGCCAGTACGGACCGAGGCGGCCCGGTCAGGACGTGGGCGGTGTGGGCATGTCGCCGTCGAGGGCGTTCCTGGCGATGTCCCGAGTTTCGGTGTCGAAGTCCGATTTGCCGGCTATCCACTCAAGGTAGTCCGGTTCGCCGGCCGCGACCTCTGACAGCCGACGCCCGCGGTGCTTGCCGAAATTGATCAACGCCTCATTGTTCGCAGACCATATGAACTTACCCTCGGAGTCGAGCGCGCGGTCGTCGACACCCTTGGCCCACGCCGCCAGTTGGCGCGGCGATCGGGGCAGACGCGCGCTTGTCGACAACTCGCCGAGAAGGATTTCAGCGGCCGCACTCGCCGCCGTCTCGGCTCCCGTCGCGGGCGGCAATTCACCACCCGCAAACCTCTTGTAAGCCGCACGAAGGTCGCGTGGTTCGAGCCGGTGGTAAATCGCCATTGCGTCGAGGACCACCCTGCCCTGAAGGCTGAACTCAACACCCGACCGCCCGAACTCCTCGACCAAAAGGGGCACGTGAAAACGCTCCACGCCAAATCCGGCGAGGTCGCATCCTTCAAGATGCTCGGCCAGTCCCTTGGCATACGCCCTGAAATTCGGAGCGTCCGACACGTCGTCGTCAGTAATACCGTGAACTTCGGTCGCCCCGGGCGGGATTGGCGTACCGGGGTTGACCAACACCGATCGTATTCGTTCGTTTCCGGCGGGATCGATCTTAAGGACGGTGAGCCGCACTATTCGGGCCGTCCGTGTATCGAGGCCGGTCGAGGCCGCGTCGATGAACGCCAGGGGCCGTTCAAGCTCCAGATATTCCAACAGTGGGTGACCGGCCATAGTCAAGTCCTGACTCAGAATGAATTCAATGCGCCAATATCCTAACCCCTGCGCTCCATCATTCGGGATGTGGGACGGCTAACTTTCCTGTCTGTAACCCGCTAGGCCCGGCATAAAGCGAACACTATTCGCCGCTACTTGCCCGAGACACGCAGACCGTCAATCCGTCAATTACACTTGTTTACGCCAGGTTCACTGGGAATTGCGGATCGGTAGACGCGACCCCTTGCGATTGGTGGTTCCAAAAAATGGCGCTAGAGATAAACATGCAGACAAGGGATCATGTCCGGACCGCCCGGGAATTTCTTACGGCCGCGGACAGGGAATTCGAAGCAGGAGACCATCTCCAGGCGTCGGAGAAGTTGTGGGGCGCAGCGTCCCACGCGCTCATAGCGGTGGCCCAGCAGCGCAACTTGCCGCACGGCAGCCACCGGGCCCTAAAGAAGGCGGCACAAATGCTCGTCGACGAGACTGGTGATGGGACGCTACACGCAGGATTCGCGGTGGCGGAGAAATTCCACGCAAATTGCTATCACGATTTCATGGAAGATTTCGAACTGGTCGCTGACCGGCCGACGGTCAACAACTTTGTCGAGCGATTGCTGGTCCTCGCGGCCTGAGTTCGCCGACTTAAATCTGCCGCCTGGTCGCAACCCGTCTGCAGCGTCTGAGGCTGATACCCCCAACCCTGACGATGAGGCCCAGCCGACGCCGGTTGAACTCCATTTGCGGTGACCGGCCCGTGGTGCGCGAATCGTCAATCCGTCAATTACACTTGTATTCGCTAGATTCATTCGAAATTGCGGGTGCGGTGGATCGGCAGACGCGCGCC
>JAKZUY010000288.1:0-3799 GCA_047516345.1 Dehalococcoidia bacterium
AACGGCGTGAATACGAAGTGCGCGGCCACCACTATCGACACTAGTAAAAGGCAGGCCGAGACCAGTGTCCTCACAATAATCATGATGTTCCCCCTTGCTGCAGATCGGTAAGAACCTGCCATTGGTCGCTCAAATCAGCCGCCATAATACCGAATATTTGCCCGCGTTGACGAAATCAGATGCAAGTAAAGACCAGGTCCCGCGACTTCGCCGCAAATGAGCTCTGCCCTACCGGTCAGAGACCGTCCCGGCACCCCTGAATGGGAAATGCAGTATAAAACTTCTCCGTAGGGTGACGCAACCAAACCCCTGTGCGGCCGTTTATCTCGCCAACGTACCCAAGTGGGCCTGGGCGCGTTCAGCGTCAACCGTTTCGAACCAGTTTTCCAATTCGGACTGCATCCGGGCGACTCGTTCCGGATGGCCCTCAGCAACGTTGCTCATCTCCAACGGGTCTGCGGCGATGTTGTAGAGCTCCGCCGGGGGCGGCGCCGGAACGATTCGCGCCGGATCAGGGTCGCTCGTCAGTTCAGTCACGTTTTCCGGGTGGTACTTGTACTCGATGTCCGTATCGGTGTAGCGCTGAGCAGAGGCCTCGTCCTCAGGACTTGCGTAGGGTATTTCCATCCTCGGCCGGACGAGTTTCCAGTCCCCGTCCCGCATCGCTGCGTTGGTCGTGCCGATCGGCAGATAGTCATTGAACTGCCAGAACCTTCGCGGTTCCGCCCAAGGCGCCTCGCCCCTCAACTGGGGCAGGATGTTGTTGCCATCAAGCGGCAGGCCATCCGGCCGTTCGACACCCGTAGCCGCAGCGAGCGTCGGCAGCCAGTCGGTGAAGTGCACCAGATCGCTGACCTCCGTTGCGCCGCCCGGCAGGCCATCCGGCCATCGAAGGATCATGGGAACGCGGATGCCGCCTTCCAGCACAGAGCCCTTCGCGCCGTTGAAACCGCAGTTGTAACGGGTGGTGTCGACGCTCACGCCGTTGGGGACCTGGTCGTACCGCAGGTGTAACGCAGGTCCGTTGTCGCTGCTGAACATGAAAATCGTGTTGTCGGACAGCCCCAGGCGTTCCAACTCTTCAAGGATGCGACCGACGCCGCTGTCCATAACCTCGATCATGGCGTAGGTGAGGGCCACTCCCCTCGACAGGCCCATAGACTCGTAACTTTCCACGAGTTCGTCCGGCGCCTGTAGCGGCGAATGGGGGGCGTTGTACATCACGTTCAGCAGGAACGGCTCTCCTGCGTGCCGCTGGATGAACCCCACCGCTTCTTCCGTTAACACGTCGGTCAGGTAACGCCCGTCGGAATCGGTGAATGAGCCGTTCGTATCGAGCCGCCATCTGTAGTAGTCGGCCCAACCCCCTCGAAAGCCGGCGAATTCGTCAAAGCCGCGTGCGTTCGGGTGAAAGCGAGGGTCGAGCGCGCCGTTGTGCCACTTCCCTACCAGGCCGGTAGCGTACCCCCCATGCTTGAAGGTGTCTCCAAGGGTTACTTCATTCAATGAAATCCGGTCGAGGCCCCTGACTTCCTGCGGGGTTATCGCACCAGTCCGATGAGGGTAACGACCTGTCAGGAGTGCTGCCCGCGACGGCGAACAGACCGGCGATCCGGTGTAGTGCTGGGAAAGGCACACACTTTCGTCTATCAGGCGGTCGAGATGTGGGGTGCGAACGTAACCGTCATTGAAACGGCCGAAGTCGCCGTAGCCCATGTCGTCGGCTACGATCATGATCACATTGGGTCGTTGAGCCATTTTCGGTCTCCTCCATCTCGCGAGGGGCGTTGTCCCTCGATGGCTGTTTTCAAACGCCCGCACGGGCCGGTCACAGCCGTCATCGGCCGGGCTTTAGCGGCCGTCCAGCCCTTGCCTCACCCGGTGGTGATCAGATTGCGCGCCTTGACGATCGCCTCAAGTTTTGCCTCGGCGGTTTTGGCGGAGGCGACTGGATTATCCGCGAATGTGGCGAAACCGCAATCCGGCGTGAGCATAACCCGTTCGCGACCGAACAGGTCGATGGCGTCGGATATTCGCCGGTGGATTTCTTCGACCGGTTCCACGGAGTCCAGTTTTTGGTTGACAACTCCTACGCCGATGCGTTTGTCGTCACTCAGGCCGCGTAGTACTGCCGTGTCCCCTGCCCTTCCGGTGCAGAGTTCGAGGAACAGAGCGCCAACGTTGACACGATTCAGTGTTTCGATGAGTGGAACATAGTCACCGGAGAGGGCGGCCGACTCGTCGGAGGTCCAGTTGCCGCGGCATATGTGTAGCCCAATGCGTTCTGCTGGAAGATCGCGTACCAGGTCGTTCATCAGGCCGACTGCAAAGTCGAGCTCGGCCGCCGTATCGAGCCGTTCGCTCAACGCGCCGCACATGAAGCTGCGTTTTCGGCTCGCTCCGCCGAACACGACTTCCGTGAGAACGGGCTCGTCGAACTGCACCAGCGCTGCGCCGGAAGCCAGCAGGAAATGCAACTCCTCGCGCAGGACCCGAACGACGTCGAGAGCCAGTTGCTCGCGGGTCTGGTAAGGGCGTTCAGTCAGGCAGTCGAGCCACATCGTGCGGGTTAGCAGATACGGGCCGGGCAGAGCGATCTTCACGGGCCTGTCCGAACAGGTTTTGACGAATTCCATTTCGTGGACCGCCAGCGGCCTGCTTCGACCGAGTTTGCCGTACACCACCGGATGCCGCACGTCGGCAGCGGGTACATCGAGGCCGCGAAGCTCCATCTCGAACTTTTCGGGATCGTCGACAATTGCTGCGAGATCGCTCAACGGGATGAGTTGGCAGTTGTCGAGCAAGCCGCCTGCGAAACTCGCATAACTATCGCGGCGCTGCTCACCGTCGGTCAGTACATCGACTCCCGCTCGAAGTTGAGCCTCCACGTTGAGCCGCACCGCATCGTCCGCCGTAGCGTGAAACTCTCCATCTTCGAGCCTGTTTTCAAGGCGTTCGTGCATCGCCTGAAGCATCCAGCGCGGCCGCGGCCAACTGCCGATGCCCATGACAGACAAAGACGCGATCGCCGGTGCGGCGACTGGCCGGGGCAGGAAGTCGGGAATTGTCACCGCGACTCGAAACTGCTCGCCGATCGGCCTTGCGGGCGCCGCGGCCGCTTTCCGGCTACGTTCCGAAAGGGGACCCTTGCAAATGACGAAGCTGCGTTGGTTACCCAATTTCGTCCACGAAACCATATCGTTTTGGGTCATCCTGCACCATGCCGGCAGTTCAACTTCGACAGTCGAATCGGTCGACAGAATTTCGAGCAACTGGCCGCGCTCCAGCGGGTCGATGTTGCGGCGGATGAGCAGTAGCAGTCCACCGCCGCAATCCAAATCTCCGCCGTCGAAGCTGGCATCGGGTTGGTAAACGTGTTTTTCGGCCGGGTCCATTAGCCGAACATATCAGGCGGGCTGCAGCAGTTGTCAGTTCACTTAATAGGTAATGGAGGGGGTACCGTCGGAGAGGAACTCCACCAGCTTCGCCCCACCCACGATAGTAGCGCCATTGACGAGATTGTTTTCGTCGAGGTCGCGTTTCTTGAAGCAAGGCGCGCAAACGTAGATCGTCCCACCGCTTTCGGCGAACAGGTCCATTAGATCCTTCAGTGGCAAGAACCCGTCTTCATGAACATCGTCAGCATAGCCCTTTTGTGAAAGTCGGGTGCCTTCGGTGCTCAGGAAGACGACGGTTTCCTTCTCAGATCCAAGCGCGGCGCCCGCCAGGACGAAAGCCACCGTCGCTTTGTCGGTGTCATCCTTGCCGCAAGTGAGGCTAACGCAAAATTTTCCAGCCA
>JAKZUY010000289.1:0-3268 GCA_047516345.1 Dehalococcoidia bacterium
CGAGCTCAACATCGCCGTCCACGATATCCGAAATATTTGTCGCCCTCGCCATTTGTTTTGTCCTCCACAGGGATGATTGAAGTCGCGTTACCAGGGTATCGCTACCCTAAGCCCGACTGAATCCGGTGTCAATCAAGGCGCTGTTCCCACCCGGTTCATCACCTTCCTGCGATCTGTCTCACCAAGCCATCGTAAAGGCTGAACGGTCCGACCAGGATCAGCGCCAGGAGCAAGGCCGCAACGACAAGAGACAGCGCGGCCGGCCTGAGATCGATCGTTGCGCCTGCGCTGGGACGCACAGTGAGCAGGGTCGTGAATGACACCACCGCTACAAAGCCACCTGACACGACCCCTATGTACAAGCCCTGGGCCCAGTAGATAAACAAAAGTCCAGGGGTGCCGAATACGGTGGCAAGCAGATCGTCGACGAACTCATTGCCGCCCTTGGCGTTAGTTGCCGCATCGACCAAAAAGACATTGATCGGCAGCACGAGGGCAGTAGCGGGCGGGACGAACAGACCGAAAATCACCCCGACTACCAACAACGTGATCAGAAGTCGCGCCGCGCTGCGAGGCGTGCCGAGAAGATCGGTCGCCACGAAAGTCAGCAGCGAGCCCAACAAAGCGCCGATGATGGGAACGACTATGGAGGCGCGCATGAACTCGCCAATGGGCGGACGCGCTATCTCGGAGTACACATGCCGCTCGGCAAACGCGGCCGGAACGGTGATATACAGGGCCGCAAGGGCCATGGCGGCGCTGACAGGGGCAACCGCGAGGATGAGCGTGAAGCGGTAACGGCGCTCCTCGATGCGCCTTGCGGACTCCTGTCGCCGCAGCTCGCCGAGAGGCCCGGTTCCTGTGCTCAACGGATGGCCTTACGGCGCTTCAGCCAGGCAGCGCGGCAGTCAGGACGCGGTTTGTGATGTACGCGTGTAATACTATTTCGTTTTGATCGAGCCGCCATATCAATTCGTAGTGGCGGGTTTCAAACGCGCCTTCGGCCTCGCCTAATCGCAAAGTTGTCAGCATTCTCATACCAAGTAGTCATGATGCGGCCATGTCCAAGATCGGGTTTGACCTCCCCGAGCAGGGACAGGGTGGGTTTGAAACCCACCCCTACAAGTATGGTAATTCGTGGCGTGACTATGACGTATTGGTTTAACGATCCTGCTCCGCGGCGCGGGCTCATTGCGACGGACAGCACACTTTCGCACTCTAGATTTCGCCTGCCGCCTCCAGGAGCACCTCACGGAGCCGCTCAGCAACGATCTCATGCTGCCCCTCTTCAAGGTTCATCGGGTCGACATACAACTCCCCGGACGAGCCTATGACCTGAACGTATACGCGGGGAACTCCGGCGAGGAGTCGACGCTGGACCTCCAGCCTGTCCGGGCCCCTCCAATCGTCGGTGAAGTAGACGACTGCGTGCGGTATACGATGATTCGGAGGGTCGTGCTCCACGCGGGCGTCTATGCCAGGAATCTCGACGATTCGGTCCACCACTCCGTCCATCTTCCGCCGGTATTCGATTCTCTCCTGCTCCTCGTCACCCGCCAGGAAAGCCTCCACCGCAGCGATCAGCCCGAAGATCTCTTCCCGGGACACCTTCTGGCCGCGGGCGATTCCGCCGTTAGGCGAGTTGTTGAGTCGCGCGTATTCCACCCACTCCTCATTGCCCAGCAGCAGTCCGGTGCTTTGGATGCCCCGAATCGTCTTGCCGCCGCTGAAACTCACCAAATCCGCTCCCTCCTCCACGAAACGCGTCAGGTTGGACCGAGGCGGCAAGACCGAAGCCGCATCGCACAACACCGGCAGACCGTGCGAATGAGCGATTTCCGCCAGTTCGGGCAGCGGAACCAGACCGCTCGGTAGAAACGCGGATTCCAGATGGATTATGCCCGCCGTCCGGTCGGTGACCGCCATCTCCACTTCGTCGGCCGTGCAACGGTCCGGGTCGCCTACTTCAACGAACTTGGTCCCTGGGACCAGGTAGAGCCTCTCGTAGCTGAAGTGGTGTCCACGCTGGAAGATCAACTCGTTCGGCATACCGTCGGTATCGGGAAGCCGGGCGATTCGGTCCAGGTCATCACGTGCCACCGCGGCTGCGGCTTGCACCACCAGACCCGCGCCCGCTCCGGCGGTGACAGTCGCTGCCGGCACCCCAATCATGCGGGCGATGTCCTTCCCGGCCGCGACCAGCAGTTCGTCCATCTGAAAGAAGTGCCGGGATGCGAACTCCATGGCCGCCCAGGATTCCGGACGCGGACTGGAGCCTGAGTGTTTGGTGTTCGGACCGCCTGCCTGAACAATCGGTTCGACACCGAGGCGTTCCATAATCGCCTCGCCAATGCCATCGTGTGAGGCGCCCATGACTCTCTCCTGACTCAAGAATTCCCGTGCGGCCATATTACGGGATTCGGCCCAAATTCAGCCGCCGAGCGGATTTTACGCTAACCCGTCTGCCGTCTGAGGCCTGGATGGTTCATGTCAACTGACTCCGTGACCAAATTAATCTGGCCCCCTACAATGCCCGTGTCCTGGAATAGACTCTGCACAACGCAGCGATCAGGCATTCACCGGGGAGCATCTCGCCGTGAAAATAAAGAGCATCGAAGTCCGAACTCTCGACCTCGACGCGCAGTACGGACGCTATCGCGCGCAGCTCGGCGTGCTTATGGCCCATACCGAGGGCGGCCCAACGGGCATAAGTCGTTGTCTCGCCACAGCCCGCAGCGCCATCGAAGACCGGCTGGCGCCGATGCTTGTCGGACAAAATCCACTGGAGACGGAGCGTCTCTGGCGGGCTATGTACGGGAGTATCGGCAATCTTGACTCCGACCGGCGGGAAACCGTAACGGCGATTGGGTCGCTCGACATCGCCCTGTGGGACCTGAAAGGCAAGATACTCGGAGCGCCTGTGCACCGCCTGCTGGGAGGCTACCGGGACGACATTCCGGCCTATGCCGACGGCGCGATGTTCCATCGCGGCCCTGACGGCATGGCGGAGTGGGCGGCACGCTATGTTAATGAGGGCTTCCACGCAGTCAAGTACCACGTGATGGATGAGGGCCCGGACGAGGTGGTGGAGACCGTCCGCCGGACTCGCCGCGCAGTAGGGGCGGACATCCAGATCATGGTCGACGTACACAAGAGGTGGCATCCGCGGCTCGCCGTCCATACGGCCCGGCGCATGGAAGAGTACGACGTGACGTGGCTGGAAGAGCCCGTGACGTGGGACGACGAGGTAGACGGCATGAGGTATCTA
>JAKZUY010000290.1:0-2576 GCA_047516345.1 Dehalococcoidia bacterium
TCGGCGGGGTATCCCCGTTGAGTCGGGAAACCATGGTTTGGACGGCGACGTAGCCGATACGGAACGGGTCTTGCACCACCACGGCGTCGATCACGCCGTCCTTGAGGCCGCGCTCGATCGTCTCGCCGTAATCGAAACCGACGAGGCGCACTTTGCCGGACAAATTCCGTCCCTGAACCGCCCGCGCCGGTCCGACCGTAGCCGGTTCCGTGGAGCCGAAGATACCGTCAAGCTTGGGGTGCGCGGTGAGGAAGTTTTCCGCGATTTCGAGCGACTTGGCGTGGTCGGCCATGCAGTAGTCCTCGGCCACGACTTCGATCCCCGGAAACTCCTTCGCCAAAGTGTCTTTGAACCCTTCTTCTCTCAAGTTCGTGGAGTGGCTGCCGGGCACCATGCGCATCAGGGCAACTTGACCGGTGCCGTCGAGGAGCGCGGCCATGCGGCGGGCGCCGAGAACGCCCCCTTCGTAGTTGTCGGTCGCTACGAATGAGACGTAGTTATCCGTGTTGATGCCGGAATCGAAGACAACAACCGGAATCCCCGCGGCTTGTGCACGTTCGACCACAGAGACAAGCGCGGTCGCGTCGGTCGGAGCGACAACGATGCCGTCGACGCGGGAGTTGATCATCGAGTCGACGATCGTAATCTGACGGGCGTATTCGGTCTCGGTCGCCGGGCCTTGCCACACTACCTCGACGTCGGCTTCGAGGCCGCCGGCAACAGCCCCGGCGTGGACGCTCTGCCAGAAAACGAGTCCTGTCGCCTTGGGAACGACGCCGATACGTCTCCCTTGCGAGCGCTCACAACCGCCGATCGCGGCGAAGCCTAAGAAAAAGATAAGGTCCCGCCGGGAGATGACTCGTCTTGGGAACACGGGACGTTCGCTTTGCTCCCCCAATGACAACGGTATGCCCTCCCAGCTCCGCGACTCGGCCACAGCCGCGCGGTTCCGGGGTCGTCAGCTACCGTCAATGTTATCCCATTGCAGATACGCGGACACTTGCCGAGGAAGGCGCCACCGCCATGCACCACGGCGAAAGTAGCCCGCACTTCGCCTCGCCACCTTGTGAGAACGCAGGCTAGAGGTGACGCGCGTAGTCGACCGGTCGCGCTACGTTCACGGGCCGGCGATCGGCCTCTTCGGTGGGCTAATCATGATGTGGGCGCCCGGCGTTCCTGGGAACATCAGCCAGGGCGCGGCGCCCGGTTCGGTCGAAAGCCCCGTCGACTCCGGGGTCGCGTTGGGAATGTAGACGACCCATCGCAGATAGGGGTCCGTCACTGCTACGCTGGCGGCGTCAAAACTCTTTCCCGTTAACACATACAGCGTGCGGGCCCCACCGGGCATCGAAAGCTTGCCGTCGTCGATTTCCTTCCACCGGGCCTCGTGGCGTTCGCGTCCCTTCAAGCCCTGGGTGGAGAGTTCGCGGCCACGGGCCATGAAGGGTTCAAGATCTTTGTGGTAGCAGGCGGCGCTGAAGCCGTCCTTTCGCGGGTCGTCGGCGAGACAGATAAGATCGCCGCCTCGTTTTCGTAGCGTAACCAGCGCACCCCGCGCGTCGTATCCCAACACGCCGGCGTCGGCGCGCCGCTCCTCGGGCGCCGCCAAGACGGCCGACTCGATCTGTTCGGCGGCCGGCGGAACGTTCAAGGTCACTGCCTTCACGACGAAGTAGACCACCAACTCAGGCACCTCCTTGAACCAGTGGGGCGTTCCTTTGGGGATCACAATCACATCGCCCTTCGAGAGCGCGTGGCTCTGGCCTCCCTGGATGCCCGCGCCTCGGATCTGCCCAGGCCCGGTGCTCCTGGGGTCCGTCACCGTTCCGCCCGTGACGAAGGTCGCCGAGCCCTCCATCACGTAGAAGATATCTGTTTCATCCGCGTGTACCTCCGACTCGCCGGGCCCATCGCGACGGCTCATGATCACCAGGTGGTCGCTGCCGGCGCTCATGACGCCGGCTTTCGTCATCGCTTCCGTCACTTTCTCTTTTGAAAAGTAGACGACTTCGTCCGCGAGCGCTTGAGTCACCACAAACCCAAGACCGATCAGAAGCAAAGCAATCAAGGTGGCAAGGGAACGCATCGGAACCTCCTTAACCAATCGATAGGTCGACGGCAGGGGTCGGTTTCGCTCAGGCATTGTTGTCTGTTTGCCGCCAAGTCCTAGCTTCGGGCATGTCTTACCTAGGTTAAGATACCCCATCCCAGGGGGGTGTGGCTGTTCAAGGTGGAACCCCTGCGGTCATCATGGCCAACGAACTACGTCTAGTAACGTAGTAACGTCACCCGCGACGTCATCCGGCCTGCCGGCATCATAAATGCGCGATGGAGCATGTTTCGTGACACGGACTCCAGGGAAGCGGAATGGACTTTCGTACTTCTACAACTACGCTAGGCGCGACGCGGCTTTGTCGGAGTTTCGGGCCGCTGCGCTAGTTCAGCGGGACCCCGAATAAGGCTTCCACCGTGACCGGCTCGTCGCCTCGAAACGCCGGCAAGAACTCCCAAGAGCGCAGGTTGGCGAGTATCACGTTGTCCGTTTCCGGGTCGGACCCATGCACCACGCGGAAGTT
>JAKZUY010000291.1:0-4038 GCA_047516345.1 Dehalococcoidia bacterium
GACGCACTCGATGCCAGCCTGCGAAGACTGCAAACCGACTACGTCGACCTTTACCAAATGCACGGTCCGGACCGGTCGACGCCGATACACGAGACCCTGCGCGCCCTCGACGACATGGTGACCGCCGGCAAGGTGCGCTACATCGGCTGCTCCAACTTTCCTGGCTGGGAGATCGTCGACGCCGTGTGGACCTCCCGAACCGAACGCCTCGCCCATTTCGTTAGTTGCCAACCCCCGTACAACATCCTCGACCGCGGCATCGAGGCCGAAATTCTGCCAGCATGCCGGCGGTACGGTCTCGGCATACTCCCTTACTACCCGTTGGCTTCCGGATTCCTCACCGGCAAGTACGACCAGGGAAACGCCCCGCCAGAAGGAACGAGGCTGCACTTCTTCCCGAACATCGCTGAACGTCATCTGACAGAAGAAAAGTTCGCATCCCTCGGCCGATTGCAGGAATTCGCCAGACGACGGGGCCATTCAACCCTCGAACTGGCGATCGCGTGGCTGTTGGCCAACCCGCAGGTCAGTTCCGTCATCTCCGGGGCGAGTACGCCGGAACAGGTACGACAAAACGTCGTCGCAGCCGAATGGAAGCTTACTGCCGACGACATCAAAGAGCTGGACGCCATCTCGCCCGCTTGACAACTCAGGCGCGGGACACCGCAGATTCCCTCTGAATTCAGGGTTTCGTAAGCCGCTCCATCCCCGCGGAAACACGCCTCGCAGCACCATTGAACCAGACCCTTAATTTGTGACAGATTTAACTATGTTGACAGGGTCTTGGCGGGCCTATAACAATAAATAAAGCACCCGCAAGAGGTAACTCCGCAATGGATGTACATTTACGGGGCAATACGGCCCCCTGACCGTCCCATAACCGGCAAACCGTACGCGCCACGCGGGCGAATCCGCCCGAACCCCAGCCAGGCCCGGTTTGACACAGCTGCACGCGCCCGCGGTCCTCCTGTTGGCCCCTCGGCCAGATGAGACGATGTTTGTATTTGGTGAATTCCGCCATTGGTGACACAGAAAGGTGAAGACCATGAAGAAGTTGATAGTCCTGACAGCACTGGTAGCCGCGGCTGCTGTGGTGATAGCCGCAAGACGACGCGCAGCCGCTAACAGTGACTAGACGCGCAAGATCCATCCGCCCCCAGGTTGTCGGCAACTCCCGATCGACCACAACAATTCGAAATGGGAACTGCTGACAGCCGGGCGGGTGGACAGGGCGACGAACACCATTTGACCACCCCATAGAAATCATCCACAGGGAGGCCGAAAATGCTCGCATTTACAATCGGAGGACAGGCAGGGGCGGGCGCCCCGGAGATCGGAAGAAAAGTCGCCCGCGAGTTGGGAGGCCGGTACGTCGAGCACATGGCCCTCCGCAGGTTGGCCCGGGAGTTGGGCGCCACCGCCGAGGCCGTAACCCGCAAAGAGCTTGGCTTCTCCTCAAAAAAGGACCGATTCCTCGCCACGCTGGAACTGCTCTTCTCCCGCATCGGATGGTACGGCGCCGACTTCTCAGCAGGCGGGTATCCTGCAGCCCAATACATGCTCGACAAGCCTGACGTCAAAACGCTCCCGGCTGAAATCTCAGACAAGGAATACCTGGCGGGCGTTTACGAAACGGCGCATTCATTCATCGCCGAGGGCAACGATCTGATCCTGGTTAAACGCGCCGGTTGTCTCACCCTTAGGGACAAGCCGGGCGTGGTACACCTCGGCCTCTTCTCCCCACGGGCCAGCAGGGTCCGCCGTGTTGCGCAACGCCTGGGCGTCGGCATCGTGGACGCCGAAGACATTGTCCGCGGACTGGAGAATGCGCGGGCTGGCTGGTTCACGAAAATTTCCGGCGCTGATCCCTCCGATCCGGACCTCTACACGTTAAGATTCGACACAGGCGATAAGATGAGCGATGAGCAAGTGGCGCAAAGGGTCGTTTCGAGTGCGCTGGAGATGCAATTCGGCCACGTTGCTCTCGCTTTGTAACCGGCCGAGAGTTTTCTCGAGGCGTTTAGTTTGAGACGCCGAATTCAACTACGGGTCATAAACTGGGGGGATCACCATCATGTCTGAAATCACCATTCGCAGGCTCTCTGAAGACGATGCCGACAACGTCAGGAAACTGGATGGCCTCATCCTCGGTCCGGACAGGTCGGGGACATGGGACGAATACATAGGGAGGTTCCTCGCCACCAGCAGGGTCAGCGTAATGAGCTTGCCAACGTGGGGATCGTTCGTCGCAGAAGAAGATGGGGAATTGGTCGGATTCATACTGGCCGAACAGCAATCGGCCGGCTACGGCCTGCCGCCCGGCGTAAGGATCGTCGCCATCGCCGTACATCCTGAACACAGGCGAAAAGGCATCGGCCGGCTGTTGATCCAGGGCCTCAAGAACGACACCAAGTCCCGCGGAATAAGCCAGATATTCTCAGCGCTTCGAGCCGAGGACGAGCGCGACCTCACCTTCCTCGCCTCCTGCGGTTTCGACGGCGCCCACGTAAAGGTCCTCACAGCCAGAGTCTGACACCCTACCTCCGGCGATCGTCAACCCCCGCGAGGGCAAAACGTGAACGCCCCTTTCACGCCCGGGATCATCTACCCTCCCGTAGCGGCGCCTCTTGTGGGCGCCGGCGGGGCGGCGTGGAGTAACGGGCGAACACCAGCCGCCATCCCAACGTAATTAGGCCCAATCCTCATGGCGCCCGCCACCCACATCCTCGCCCTGGACCAGGGCACGACCAGCACTCGCGCTATCGTTTTCGACGGAGACGGACAGCCTGTCTCGTCGTCGCAGATCGATCTCATGCAGCACTACCCGAAACCGGGTTGGGTCGAACATGACCCAGAGGAGATCGCCGGCGCGGTAATCGCAGCGTCCCGCACGGCAGTGAAGAGCGCTGGACTCGAATTCACAGACATCACCTGCATCGGGATTACCAACCAACGCGAAACCACCGTCATCTGGGACCGGGAAAGCGCCATACCCGTGGCGAACGCCATCGTATGGCAGTGCCGCCGCACGTCCGAAGCTTGCCAACAATTGGCCGACGCGGGATACGAACGAGACATCCGGCAGACGACCGGTCTTGTACTAGACCCATACTTCTCGGCAACCAAGATCCGGTGGCTCCTCGATTGGCTCCCCAACGGACAGCGCAGGGCAGAAAACGGCGAGCTGCGCTTCGGCACGATCGACACGTGGTTGCTTCACCGTCTGACCGCAGGCGCAGTCCACGCCACCGACGCCACCAACGCGTCTCGCACGATGCTGCTCAATCTCCACGATCTCCAGTGGGACCCCGATCTCTTGTCGCTTTTCGACACGCCCGAAGTGATGCTGCCGGAGGTGCGCCCATCTGCCGGTTATTTCGGGGTCACACACCCATCCGTGTTTGGAACGGAAATCCCCATCACCGGCATGGCGGGAGATCAGCACGCCGCGCTATACGGCCAGGCCTGCCACGAACACGGAATGGCCAAAACGACCTACGGCACCGGCGCGTTCGTGCTGTCCAACGCCGGATTGACAGCGCCCATATCGCCCGATGGACTACTCGCGACACTCGGTTGGCAGATCGGCGCGCGTCGGGTCTACGCACTTGAAGGTAGCATCTTCATCGCGGGCGCCGCCATCCAGTGGCTCCGCGACGAACTGGGCGCGCTCGCCTCGGCCGAACAATCGGACGGGATCGCCGATTCCATCGAAGATAACGCCGGCGTGTACTTCGTGCCCGCATTTACCGGCCTGGGGTCGCCGCATTGGGCGCCCGAGGCCCGCGGCGCAATAACCGGACTAACAAGGGGTACAACCCGCGCCCACATCGTCCGGGCCGCCCTTGAAGCCACCGCGTACCAGGTACGCGACGTCGTCGAGGCCATCGACGCAGTGGGGAGACGCCGAGGATCCATGCATACCATGCGCGTCGACGGCGGCCAGACGGCAAACCGGTTCTTGATGCAATTCCAGGCAGACATCCTCGACCGGCCTATCGAGGTGGCCGCAGTCGGCGAGACGACGGCACAGGGCGC
>JAKZUY010000292.1:0-3532 GCA_047516345.1 Dehalococcoidia bacterium
TATTTGGCCTGCCGGGTTTACGCCTCATGTCGATCAAGGCGTGGTCCAGATCCGCAATGGGGCGGGTCGAACTATCGCCAAGGTCGGGGACAGAATCGCCGGTGGCGGCGGCTTTAGCAGTTCGAGTTACGAAGGCTGTCCGGGGGGCACATTCGGGATCCATTCCATAAAAGTCTTGCCTGACGTTGAGGTCTACTTCCCCAAGCAAGACGGAACGCTGGGGACTGATCAGGGGATGGAGCGTTTCGTTGGAAAGCTGGTTGTGGAACGAAGTTGTCTAATGGTCGATGCGCCCGTCCGCGTTAGCGATCGCGTCATCATGCCGGGGGGACGGTACCTGCTCATCTGGCCAAACAGCTTTACTCTCAGCGTGGACGATAAGTTCGTCGGGATAGTCGATGCAACCGGCCGGGTTGTGGCGCGCGTTGGAGATGAGATTCAATTCAACGCCGTCGCCGTCACATATGGGGAGGCCATGGAGCATAGTGGGCTACGGGAGATAAGCCCGGCCTGCTCGGGGGGTTATTGGGCGGTGGGAGAGGACTTTGCCGCTGTGCCGGATTCCGAGACTCCTTGAGCGGCGGATTCTGCATGGCGGAGTGCATCTATGCGGCCTGAACCCATCGGCTCCAATAGTCCCAAGGACACTCATCAAATACGTTTCCGTTCTCGGCGTCTCAGTGATCGAAGAATAGCGTTCGGATCATCAAAGGCAGTTACCATGAGCGACTTTGCATCAAGCGGCAATCGAACCACCACAGCTACTGTTCGGGCTGTAACGGACGTTCGGCGGGCCAGCCTGCGACTCCTTTTTGTAAGCCTGCTAGTTGCCTTGGCAGCAGTCGGTTGCAGCGGCGGCGAGAGCCCTGGCAAGAACGCCAACGACGGCGACGAAGGCCCCGGCGAAGTCGCCAACGTTGTCATGTTTCCGCAGCATGACGCGCCGCTGAGAACGGACCGTGGGGGGCAATACAGGGTTGCGAAACTGGTCCTGGACGGGGGATGTCTGCGAGCCGATTACCCCACTTTAGAACAAGATCCCTCATTGCCGCACAGAACGTCGGCGCTGCTCGTCTGGCCGGAAACGTTCACCCTCAGCACGGAAGATGGGGTTGTGCAGGTAGTCGACGCGAACGGCAGGATTGCCGCACGCGTCGGAGACCACGTTCGAATCACCTGGGTCGGCGTCTCCTTTCAGGAAGCCTTGGATCAGGGGTTGATACACGGGTTGTCCGAGGATTGCCCGGGCCCTTACTTGCTGGCCGGCGACGAGGTTGCCGCTATCAGTCTCGATGGGCCAAGCGTATTACTGTTGTCAGATCCAGAGCTCCACTTTCCCCTGCAGGGGACATCATTAGGCGAGCACGACAACGTAGGAGCGGAAGCCAGTGGCGAACTGGTCCTGGACGGCCACTGCCTTCGTTTGAACTCCAGTGACCGGCCATCTTACCTCTTAATATGGCCCTCCGGATTTACACCGCACGTCCACCGGGGTGTAGTTCACGTCCGCAATGGGTCCGGTCGAATAATCGCACAGGTCGGGGACAGAATAGCCATGGGTGGAGGCGGTGGGTCCTATTGGCGCTACTACACTGACAAGACGAAAGGACAAAACTGTCCCGGACCCACGTGGGCGCCCAACGAAATCCGTGTCTTGCCGGATGTTGAGGTGTACTTCCCCAAGCAGGACGGAACGCTGGCGACTGATGATGGGATGGAACGCTACGTTGGAAAGTTGGTCTTGGACAGAAGGTGCCTGATGGTCGATCACGCCGTTCGCGACCGAGACAACGCCTATTTCTCTGAGCCGTCACTTTTCATCTGGCCGGACACCTTCACTCTCAGCCTGGACGACGAAGTTGTCGGGATCGTCGACGCGAGTGGCCGTGTCGTTGCCCGCGTGGGAGACGACATTCAATTCAGCGCCGTCTCCATCTCCCGCCAGGAGGCGATCGATCACACTGGGTTCCGGGAGATATGGCCGACTTGCGGGTGGAGTCTTACGTGGGTAGTGGGAGACGACTTCACCGCTGTGCCGGATACCGATTCTCAATGATTAACGGATTCGGCATCGCTGGCCACCTGCGTTGTTCCCGGCGGTGACCCAGAACTCAGCTTTGGCGAGGGCCGGTGATTTCGGACAACTTAAAGGAGGCCACGATGAGCGACTCCGCGACAAGCCAGACTCGAGGCTGTTCAGGATCCGGCCGGGTTGTGACCCGCAACCCACCGACTGTTCTGCAGGTCCTTCTTGTAAGCCTGTTAGTTGCCTTGGTCGCCGTCGGTTGCAGCGGCGGCCAGGGCAACGTCGTCGTCATGTTCCCGCAGCACGACGCGCCGCTGGGTACGGATAACGGGGGACACTACTTCGCTGGACAACTGGCTCTCGACGAAGGGTGTCTACGCGCTGAAGTCCCAGAGGATCCCAACAGTCCCGCATCATCCTGGTTGCTCATCTGGCCAAGCACATTCACCCTCGATACGGAAAACGGGGCCGTACGGATAGTGGACGGGACCGGGCGGATCGCCGCGCACGTGGGAGACCATATCCGTCTCAGCCGCGCGACCGTCCGTTATCAGGAAGCCCAAGATCAGGGCCTGATACAGGGGTTGTCCGAGGATTGCGCGGGGCCCTATGTTCTGGTGGGTGACGAGGTTACCGCCTTCGATCCCAACAACGAGCCCACAGAATTGCGGTTGTCAGACCCGGATCTCATCTTTCCCCGGCAAACGACCACCATAGCAAGTACGCGTGAACTCCTCACCGCGGCAGGCATCGGAGAGCTAGTCCTTGACGGCAATTGCCTTCTTCTGGGAGGAGGCGACGGCCACGGCGACTCCATAATTTGGCCCGCCGGGTTTATGCCTCACGTCGATCAAGGCGTGGTCCAGGTCCGCAATGGGGCCGGTCGAATAATCGCCAAGGTCGGGGACAGAATCGCCGGTGGCGGCGGCTTCAGCAGTTCTGGTTACGGGGATTGTCCGGGAGGCAGGTTTGGGATCCATTCCATAAAAGTCTTGCCTGACGTTGAGGTCTATTTCCCCAAGCAGGACGGAACGCTGGGGACTGATCAGGGGATGGAGCGTTTCGTTGGAAAGCTGGTACTGGAACGTAGGTGTCTAATGGTCGATGCCGCCGTTCGCGTTAAAGACCGCGTCATTATGCCGGGGGGACGGTACCTGCTCATCTGGCCAAGTACCTTCTCGCTCAGCCTGAACGACGAAGTTGTCGGGATAGCCGACGCAAGTGGCGGTGTTGTTGCACGCGTGGGAGATGAGATTCAGTTCAGCGCCGTTTCCATCTCCTATCAGCAGGCCATGGATCATAGTGGGTTACGGGAGATTACTCCGGCCTGCTCGGGTGGGTATTGGGTGGTCGGAGACGACTTTACCGCTGTGCCGGATCCAGAGCTCCGCGTTCCTGCGCAAAAGAACGTAGAAGATCCGCAAACAACCGAAGCCGCCGAAGGCAGTGGCGGGCCGGTTTTGGTCACCCAAGTGGAAACGAAAAGCGTCCCTCTGCCCGAAACCA
>JAKZUY010000293.1:0-11099 GCA_047516345.1 Dehalococcoidia bacterium
ACTATGGGCATTCTCTGTGCTCCTGTTGCGGCCTCGCGAAGTTCGTCGGTCGCGACGCCCTGCTGATCTGCGCCGGTCGTTGGACTGAACCCCGGCCGAACGCTGCGGCTCTGGGATGTCCAACCCCGGCGAAAGGTTTGATAACCGGTGTCGATAAGGGTTCGGCCAGAGCCCTTTCTCGTCCACCGGCCAGAGAATCTTACAGCGACGGTTGATTAACCTCCCGCGTTGTGTCACACCGCCGCGTCGATCAGGATGAGCCGCGCCACCGATAGGCCCGGAGGCCCCCTGTTCACTGCCCCGCCGACTGCCGTGTAACCGCCTCGATCATGGCCTGGATGTAACCGCCTGCGTGGGCTCTTCCCCTGTGGCCCCAGGAAGTGTCCTGAAACGTTTGGGGGACGTGGTCGTCGATGAAGAAGCTGCTGAATCCGACCTCGTTGTAGATCGTCATCGCTCGGTACATGTCGACATGGCCGGTGTTAATGAACTCCTCGTGAAACTTCGGGACGGTGCCCGAGACGTTTCGGAAGTGGACGTAGAGAATTTTGTCCCGTTCGCCGAAGTAGCGGATCATTTCGTAGATTCCGCCGTCGGCCGCGTCCGCCATCTCAGAGAAGGTGCCCTGGCAGAACTCGATGCCGTTTGACGGGCTATCGACTATGCCGATCAGTCTCTTGTACGCCGCGAAACTCCTCAGCAGTTGAGGTATCCCTCCAAGTTCCTCAACAGGCGGGTCGCATGGGTGGATTCCCAGCCGGATGCCTTCCTCTTCGGCTATCGGGGTGATGATCTTTATCCAGTGCTCGAGGTTGTCCCACATTTCCTCTTCCGTGTACCGGCGGCCGTGCGTAAGCGGCATGGACTGTGCGTGTTCGTAGTCGAACGCGGTGGCCATGGCGCCGCCGCGGATGACCGCCATCGGGGAACGCCATACGTGGGAAGGCATCCAGTTGTAGCCAAATATCGGGATGCCCGCCCGTGCAATGTTGCGCACCGTCTGGATCATGTTGTCGATCTGCTCGTCGCGTCGCGGTCCGTTCAACATGATGTGGTCGTAAAACTCCGTGGGCACGTTTTCGAGAGCCGAGAGGGTCAAGCCCTCCTGCTCGACACTGAGCCTGAGTTTGATCAGGTCCTTGAGTTGCCATTTTCCTCCGGGCCCGGGCACATCTGGTGTGTTGAGCAGAATGTCGGTCGCGCCGAACTGCTTTGCGAACCGCAGGAACTCAGGAGTCGCCTGTTTGAACTGGCCATATCCGTGTCTCATGTCATGAACTCCTTGTCCTAATGAATCCGGTCATCGCTAAAATCTCACTGCCCAGAGGCGGTAGGATCGGCCCACGTTGGTTCCGCCTGCGCGGCGTTGGACGACCACCGGAGAATGGCTACGCTCCGCCATTCGCCTTGAGCAATGTCAGCGGATAATCTACACGATGGGTCAGGACGCCTCGATGCAAAACTCAAAGTGACGGTCGATCCGTGGCGGCCTTTTCGAACGATGAACGTTGTTAATTGACATACATACCCACGTGGACCAACACGATCGGGCGGAGTTGCCCGGAATACTGGACCGGGCAGTTTCCGCCGGGGTGGGCGCTGTGGTCATTGCCGGAACAACCATTGAGAGTTCGCAAGACTGCATAGACCTGGCCCATGCTGACCGTCGCGTATTTGCCGGAGTCGGCGTTCACCCCTCCGACATCGAACGGGAGCTGACGACCGACGATTTGGAAAGACTTGACCGCATGGCGTCATTCGATCAGGTGGTCGTGATGAGTGAGGTCGGCCTCGATTATCAGTCGGCCAGCCCTGACCATGACGTACAAAAATCAAACCTGCGCGCCCAACTCTACATCGCCAAACGCCACCGGCTACCAGTCGTATTCCACGTCCGCGAAGCGACTGAGGATGCCGTTGAGTTATTGGCTGATCAACGTGCAGGCGACTTCGGAGGCGCGGCGCACTATTTTCAGGGTGACCGGGCCTATGCGCGTCAGATCCTCGATCTTGGATTCCATATTTCGCTGGCCAAACCCCTGCTGCGCCTGCCAGAGCTGCAGGACGTAGCGAGATGGCTGCCGGCGGACCGAATCGTTCTCGAAACCGATTCGTACCCACAGCCGTTCAAGGGCAAGCGGGAAAAGTGGACCGAGCCGAGGGACCTGCCGCTCGTGGCGGCGATGGTCGCAAAGCTGAAGGGGATGGGCGTGGAAGAGGTCGAACACCTGACGACCGCCAACGCGCTTGCGATGTTCGGAGAGCGCGCTGCCGCGGTGGAGGCGGCGCTTGGGAATGGGCCGTAACGGGCATTTGGCGGTTGTTCACCCCTAAAGCCACTTGGGGCCATGGACCATAAAATATCCAGGTCGGACGGCGCAACATAGTTGGCGAGAGGCACGCTACTCGCAGGAGAGACTGACTTACACATGGTTCCAGCTTATTCGGACATCGGACTGAAGGAATGGTCTGCGACCATCGAGGCCTTGGGGAGCGGCGATCAGATCATCCTCCTGCGCAAGGGAGGCATCCGGGAAGACGCGAGGCGGTTTAGCGTCGCTCACGATCAGTTCTTCCTGTACCCGACCCATTATCACCAGGGCGCCGACATGCTTAAACCCGATGCCCGGCATTTACTACAAGCCGACGCCGGTGAGCCTGACGATCCGATCGTCGAGTTGGGGGTCTTTGCAGAGATCGTAGACACGATCGAACTGGAAGACGAAAGGTCTTTGCGGCAACTTGACGCTTTCCACGTTTGGACCGCCGACTACATGGAGAAGCGGTTGCGCTGGAAGCCGCGCCAACCGTTAACCGTGTTGATCCTACGGTGCCATCTACTGCAACAGCCGCAGGCACTGCCGGTAATGGACGAGTACCGCGGCTGCACATCCTGGGTACAGTTCATCGAAGAGTACCCGGTCGGCGTCACGACGCCCGCACTCAACGACCGGCGATTCGACGCTCAGATGGCGAAAATAAGGAAAGCTCTCTCACCCTGACGGGATTGTCCAACCGGGCCGGCGAATCCCTGTCCCCAAATCGTAACTGCCGTCAGGCATTAACGGTGCTTGCCGGCATTTCTGCGTCATCTTTGCCCGAAGCAGACCGGCGCTGCAATCTCAGCATCTCCCCTTCGAGAAGGTTGAAGTCTCGCTGCGGAAAAATGTGAAGCATGCCGAAAAAGGCCAGTTCCCAATGTTCAGGCGCCCACTTTTTGACGTACTCAAGGGACGGGCCTATCTCGTAGGCGCTGATGCGTTGGTCGCCTTCCAGAACCACGTCGGAGGAGAGGTTGACCCGATGAGGAAAGGTCTCTTTTTCGCGATAGTGTTTCCATATGCGGGAGTCGTCGCGGAAATGTCCCGAGGTTACGGTCGCGGTGGCGGTGAATTCGCGCCGATCCGTGATGTAGTAGATGATCCGGTCGTCCTGCGACATCCTCACCGCCTTGCGGCGATTTCTGGAGTCGACGCCTTGAACGTCGAAACCGCGATCACGCGTAATTTCGAAGTTTTCCTGGCTAATGGCCAGCATCCAGTAGGTTCTGCCCACGACGGTCCTCAAGTCTGGCGTTGCGAGTGAAAAAACACTTTGAAGCTACGCGATATGGTTTCATGATACAGAACGGGTAGTCGGCTACGGGCGGGGTGGGCAGCATCCCTGATCGCACCGCTGATCCGGTGTCCAAAGAGCCTTGCACGGAGTCGACATGAGCGAACAGACGACAGACATCCAGGCGAAGGTGGCGGCCGAGCTTGCCGCCCTCGGCGTCGCCTTCGAGACACTGACCATCGACCCCGAATTCGCCGACACTGCGGCTTTCTGCGAGAAGTATGGCTACGAACTCGGGGTGTCGGCGAACACTATCGTCATCGGTTCGAGACGAGAACCGCGTCAGTACTGCGCCTGCGTCGTGCTTGCCAATACCCGGCTCGACGTCAATCACGCCGTCCGGGACCTGATGGGGACGCGCCGGCTGTCCTTCGCAAGCGCGGCCGATACAGTCAAGATCACCGGCATGGAACTCGGCGGCGTTACCGTGTTCGCCCTGCCCGACGGCCTCCCGTTGTACGTAGACGCACGGATCATGGAATCGGAATTCGTGATTCTGGGCGGCGGCGACAGATCTACCAAGATCAAAATATCGCCGACGGTATTTGATCGGATGTCACAAGCCCGCGTCATAGAGGGGCTCGCAACTGCGCCACCTTCCCGGTAGGGACGCGGCGGCGATAACTACTCCTCGCTCCGTCGCTGATACTTGACTCGAATAGCGATGGCCAGTGCGTTCATGGCCAGCAACATGACCAGCAGCACGATAATTGCCGCCGCGGCGATGCCTCTGAATCCGGCCTGCGGCTGCGCTACCCACGTGAAGATCTGCAGCGGCAATACCGTAAATCTGTCGCCGGGGCCGGTCGGAACGAACGTGAGAAACACGATGGCGCTGATCATCAGAATGGGCGCCGACTCCCCTATCGCTCTCGAAAGCGCCAGTATTACGCCGCTCATGATGCTGGGAATCGCCTCCGGCAAAACGACCGACTTGACGACCTGCCAGCGAGTCGCCCCGATGGCCAGCGCTGCGTCCCTGTATCCGCTGGGCACGGCCTTGATGGCCTCCTGTGAGGCGATGATAACGATGGGCAGAATGAGCAAAGTCAATGTCAACGCGCCCGCCAGGACGCTTCTGCCCATGTTGAGGCTGTACACAAAGAGAGAAAGGCCGAGAAGCCCATAAATGATCGACGGGACTCCCGCCAGATTAGAGATGTTGAGTTGAATCAGACGGGTGTACCAATTCCGCCCCGCGAACTCTTCGAGAAAAATTGCCGTGGCTATCCCGACCGGAACCGTGAACAGAGCGGTCATCACCATGATCCATGCGGTTCCCGCAAGAGGCGCAAGGATGCCCGCCTCTTCCGGCTTTCTCGACGCGTAGCTGGTAAGGAAGTGCCAGGTCAGCCACGGCAGGCCGTCTATCAACGTGTCGATCAGAAGCGTGAGCAACCCTGCCACACCGATCAGGATCGCTGCGACAAATACAACGAGGAATATCCTGTCCCGCCAGACACGCCTGCCCACGTGGCCCCGACGCGGAGTCCGGGCGTGGTCCTGTACCACGTCGCCGATGCTTTTCACTCGTACACCTGTCGATACCGGCCCACGAACCATCTACCGAAGATGTTCATGATCAGAGTCATCACAAAAAGCAGCAGTCCCACCGCGAATATCGTCTTGAACTCGAGGCTGCCCTGGGGCGTTTCTCCCAACGCGACCTGCACGATGAAGGACGTCATGGTCTGAACGCTTTGGAGCGGATTCCACGTCAGGTTGGGCGTAGCACCGGCCGCGATGTGCACAATCATCGTCTCCCCGACAGCCCTGGAGGTCGCCAGAATGAAGGACGCCACGATTCCGGAGAGAGCGGCTGGAACTACGACCTTGGTCGCAACTTCAAATCTGGTCGAGCCAAGAGCATACGCGGCATTGCGCAAGGATCGGGGCACTGCAACCATGGCGTCCTCGCTGAGCGTCGAGACCATCGGCATGATCATCAGTCCCATCACGAGCCCCGCGCTCAGCGCGTTGAAGAAGATATCGGGAAAGATGTGCTTCAGCATCGGGGTCACAAACGTCAGCGCAAAGTAGCCGTACACGACCGTCGGTATCCCGGCGAGGATTTCGAGGATCGGTTTAAGAATCCGGCGCAGTCGCTCAGGTGCGTACTCGGACAAGAAAATCGCCGCGCCAAGCCCCAAACCAAGGGAAACAATTCCAGCGACAGCGGCGACAAGCAAAGTTCCGCCAACGAGCGGAAGCACGCCGAAGTTTTGAGGCTTGAACAGGGGGGTCCAGACTGTGCCGCCAAGGAACTCCCAGATCGGTATTTCGCCAAAGAAACCGAGGCTCTGCCTGAGAAGAACGAGTACGATGCCGACCGTCGTGATGATCGATACAGCGGCGGCGGCGCGCAGCGACCAAACAACTATCCACTCTTCGAGGTGCCGAAGGCGGCGACGTCGTGTGACCCTGGCCCGGGTAGCCGAGGGTATTAGACGATCCGATTTAACGTCAGGGTCAGGCGTTATTTGGGCTGTGATATCGGCCAACCAGGTCAAATTCTCTCGCCCGAGTCGCAGGGGCGGATTCGATTTTGAACGGGTGGGGTTAACACATGGTTAACTGACAGCAGGGTTCCAACGCGCCAGGCGAGGGGCGCAGCGTAAATGTCCAGGTTGGGGCTCTATGAAGCATCACGTATTGCCGGAAGAGTGAATCTGATGGTGGTTCCCATACCGGGGTTGCTTTCCGCTTCGATTACTCCCCCGTGGGCCTGCACGATGTGCTTGGAGATCGCCAAACCCAACCCGGTCCCGCCGTCCTGGCGCGACGGATCGGCCTTGTAGAACCGTTCGAATATGTGCGGAAGGTGTTCCGACGAGATCCCTGACCCCGTGTCGGTCACGGTGAGCGCAACGTGGCCGTTCGTGCGCGAGACACCAATTTGAATAGAGCCGCCGGATTGTGTGGAGCGAAGAGAGTTGCTCAGCAAATTACCCAGCACAACCTCTATCTTCGAGTAATCGGCGTTGACCAGAGGCACGTCTTCGATCACCTTGCACGCGAGTTCGATCCCGTTTCCAATCGCCATCGGGCGAAATCTGTCAGCGGTGTCGTTCACCAACATGACTAGGTCCAAAGGACCGAGGTGGAGGGGCGTTTGACCGGTCTCGAGCCTCAAAAGTTCCAGCATCTCGGCCACTAGCTCGTCCATTCGGGCGACATCCTCGAGAATTCTCCGCAGAAAGTCCTCGGCTATCTCTGAATCCGCCAAAGCGCCCTGTTGCAAGGCTTCCGCGGCCGCCTGAATGGCGGCTATCGGTGTTCGAAGCTCGTGTGAGGCGTTGCTGACAAACTCCCGTCTCGTGTTTTCCGCCCGCACCATGTCCGTAACGTCGTTAACGAGCAGCAATGCCCGTTTGGCCCCGGATTCGGCGGGAGGAATGGGCGCGGCAAATACATCCACGACACGGTTCTGGTCCCTCAGTTGTATTCGGTCACGGCGGGCCTCACCGCCGTCCGTTGCCTTTCCGACGAGAGCGTTGACACGGTGTTCCCTCGTGATGGAAGCGAGCTGTATGCCCGGCCGCCAGTGGTGCGTTCCGCCAAATGTCTCGATGGCGGCAGGATTGGCAGATTCGACGGCGCCACCGCTGTTCACAACGATAACGCCCTGCTGCATGGACCCCAGGATCGATTCCACCCGCCGCCGCTCGATGGACTCCGACTCGAGAAGCACGGCGAATCGGTTTTCGAGCCGAATGGCCGCCCGCGCCAGGCGGTCGGTCTCCTCGGTCCCGCCAAGCTGCGGCCGGTGGCCGCCGCCACCCGGTCCCATGCGCAACAGATCATTCACAAACCGGTCGACGTACCCGCCCAGCCTTCGGCTCAGGAATATCCCTGCGGCGGCGGCGCAAAGAACCCCCAATATGGCGCCAGGCGTTCCGAAAACCAGAGTTAACGCGCCGATCGCAACGGCCAATACAACACCGCCGGCAGCGATGACGTGTCTAACCGGCCAGGAGTTCATTTTTTGGTTCGCCGATCGGCGAGTTCTTCGGGAAGTTCGCGGCAAATCGGTAGCCAACTCCCCTCACCGTCTCTATGCGCGTGGGTTTCGAAGAGTCCAACTCGATCTTGGTTCGCAGCCAACGAACGTGAACGTCAACCGTGCGGCCCTCGGCCGGAAACTCGTCAGAGTATCGATAGCCCCATACTTCCCTTAGGAGTTGATCCCGCGTTACGACCCGACCCGGCCTCGACGCCATGTAGTGGAGTAGATCGAATTCCTTGGGGCGCAGGTCAAGCTGCGCGCCGTCCAGACGCACGGTCCGGCCTGCCGGATCGATCTCCAGACCGCCCGCGCGGATGATGTGCCTCTCCTGCTCCGAAATTCGGGTTCGCGATATCTCAACCCGACGCAGATGCGCCCCGATTCTGGCGATCAACTCCCGCGTACTGAACGGCTTCGTCACATAGTCGTCAGCTCCCACGTTGAGACCTTCGACCCGTTCGCTCTCGCCGTCACGCGCCGTGAGCATGATGATGGGAGAGATGTCACCGGTGCGCCTGAGCGTTCGGCACACTTCGACCCCGCTCATCACAGGCAACATTAAGTCGAGCAAGATCAGGTCCGGCCGCCTTTCGCGGGTAAGGTTAAGCGCCTCGCTGCCGTCCATGGCAGTCGCAACTTCGTAGCCCTCCGCGACGAGGTTGTAGCGCAACGCCGCAAGCAAGTTTCGGTCATCCTCGACTACGAGGATCAGCTTTCGGTCCAATACGCCCTGCATACCGAACTCCGTGGTGGCAAGTATTCAGGATGCGCGACTAAATCCAGCGCGCAATGACCCTCCCGTGAGAGTCTGCGGGAAGTATATGCCGATCTACAGACCCGATCTTAATTCTTCGTTAACGCCTCGCATCGAGAGCAATTATGCCCGGTTGGCCGTCACCGCTTGTCCGTATTGCCCGCCTGCCAATGAACTGAACGCCTCATCGCGTGCCCGATTTCCAGGACCAAGCGGAAGCAGTGTCGGGTCGACCATCGATGAATCGGGATTACGAATGTCGGGGGCTAGACCGGCTCCGGCCGGCCTGAAGCCGCGGACCGGTAGGCCGCGTCGATCATCTCGGTAGCACGCATGCCCGCGATGCCCGGCGCGTAGTTGACAGTCGTTTTTCCCAACACAATGTCTGCGAAATTATTCGGTGGACCGGAACATTCGTATGCTCCTGCGTCGGCGGGCAACTCCATGGCGAAGTGGTCGCCGTCGTAACGCTGAACCTCGAGCCTCGCACGGTCTATGTCGAGTATCAGCAGACCCTCGTTTCCGTACACTCGGATGTCGAGTTGGAATCCCTTGTCGTCCGGCACGGCGCCGGCGCCGGAAAATGTGCCGATCGCTCCGCCCGCGAACCGAACGGCAAAAGCATCGTACAACTCGACCCTGCTGGTGGGGCCGGACGTTACTGCGGTGACGGTTTCCGCCTGCAGCCCGGTCAGCCAGAACGCCATTCCGGCGGAATGAGACATTTGCGAGAGCGCGTATCCGCCCCCGGCGCGGTCCGGATCGGCCCAGGTCTCACTGGCGGGCTCAAATACGAGTTCCATCGTGCCCCCTGCCGACGCGTCGAACTTACCGCCTTCCAACAACCCCCGTACGGGCGACGCCATGTGGCACATTACGAATTCGATGGTCCCGACTGCGCCCGCGGCCAGCCGGTTGCGCGCCTCCTGTATGTAGGGCTTGTAGTGCCAACCGTACGGGACAACGATCTCGACTCCGCGCTCCGCAGCAACCTCCACCAACCTCCGGGCGTCTGCGCCGGACGTCGTCAGCGGCTTTTCGCACATAACGTGCAGGCCGCGTTCCAGCGCGGCCAGGGCGTGCTCATAGTGGAGGGTGTGGGGAGAAGCTACCACCACACCGTCGAGCTCCACGTTGTCGAGCATCTCCCGATAGTCTTCGGTCGCATATCCGAATCCGAACTGCTGCCTTACCTGCTGCAATTCATCCGCGCCGAGACGGCACACGGCAGTCAGTTCGACGTCGTCCCTTGCCGCGAGGACAGGCATGTGATTGGCGGTGGCCCACCAACCGGCGCCAATAAATCCGATTCTTGCTTTACGTTCTGTTTCGGCCATGCGCGGACCCCCGCAGATTCACCCGTCAGAACGGGTCGCCTAAAGGCTGCTCAGGATAACGCAGAGTCGCGGCGGAACACGCGGGCGCGGCCCCGTGTTTATACGGCTGTGGCCGCAGAGCCTTCCAATTCGGCGGCTGTTGACGGTTCGGGAAGTTCGGCCTCGTCCGGCGTCGCTGCGCCAAACATCAGGCTTGGAAGCGACTGGCTGGGAATGGCATGTTGACGTTGTTCATGAGACCGCGTGCGGTCCCTGCCCATGAATGTGAAACCACAGTTGAGGCAGTTGAGACGAGGGCCGTCAAAGTCGGTCGTGAGTTCGACGGCGCCAAGCTTGCATCTTGGACAAGACCGGAAGTAGAGCATGTTGGCCCTCCGAATGAGCCCATAGATTGGGAGGATGTTTTGTTCGACCATTTCGACCATAAGGAGGGTGCAGGCGCGAGGGCCACTCAAATCCATAACGTGTTACTGCGAATCCTGTACATTGGCGGCCCTTGCCGGTTTTGGGTGTTGCGAGGCGGCCACTTCTCCCTCGGCACAAGGTCACCGGCGCTGGCAGCTGAAGACTCCGTAAAATGGCTGGCCGCAGGCTCGACAACTACGTGTTTGATCGGATCGCATTTGCTCAGTAAGGCGGCAAAGTCAGGTCGGACGCGGGCCGGGGAATTCGATTCGGCCGCACTCAGGTCACCAACTTGTGGGTGGGCGCTAGTTCACCACGACGGGCGATGACGGAGACGTACATGAAAATCCACATACTCGGAGCGGGCACCCCAACCCCTACTCCAACGCGATTCGGATCCGCGTACGTGTTGGACGTTGACGGCGAAAAGATGATGTTCGACTGCGGTCCGGCAGCCACACACAAGTTGGTCAAGGCGGGGCTGTGGCCTACCGAGATCGACTATCTGTTTTTCACCCACCACCACTTTGACCACGATATCGACTACCCGTGTTTCCTACTGTGCAGGTGGGATCAAAGCATCGGCAAGGAGAACAAACTTCGGGTATACGGCCCTACCCTCACGGAGAGCATCACCGAGGGCGTGATCGGCGAACGAGGCGTGTTCGCCCATGACTGGAAAGCCCGCGTGTACCACCCGCTTAGCCAGCAGGTTTACGTCAACCGCGGCGGCCGGCTCCCCCGTCGCCCTCCCGATGTTCAGGCCCGCGACATCGGTCCGGGGATCGTCCATACAGCGGACAAGTGGGAGGTGACAGCCGCACCGGCCGAGCACGTGCAGCCGTATCTGGACTCTCTCGCTTACCGGCTCGACGCCAAGAACGGCAAGTCAGTTGTTTTCACAGGCGACACTCAGCCGTGCAAGTCGGTGGTGGAACTCGCCAGAGACGCAGACCTGTTGCTCTGTATGTGCTGGGACGAT
>JAKZUY010000294.1:0-3821 GCA_047516345.1 Dehalococcoidia bacterium
CGCTTGCATCAGCTCCGGGCCGTCAGCCGGTTAAATTTGCCTAATCGCCCGACTCCACCAAATACCCGCGTCGTCGACCTCATCACCTACGCGGGCTGTATATCCCTTTTCGGTATTTCGTACCAATGGACTTTTCCGGCATCAACCTGCCGTTTTGCATCCGGCAGAATATCAACGCCGGCAACGGCGGGGTGTGCTTGTATTCCGGTGTATTTACGCAGATAGTCAGCGTTACGGACTGCCCGCCTAACATCGTTGCCATTAATAGTGAAGGATACCTCGACCGCGATGTAACCCGGTTGCTTGTTGGCGTCCTGCGCTATCATCACCAAGTCAGCTTTGGCGAAACTTTCTGCCTCATTACCAGGGACACCATCGGCTTTGGCGAGTTCACCAAACCCTATAAGGGCTTCCTGTCGTAATTCTGATATTAGCTGGTACCCCAAACGATGTGCGATTAAGCTGGCATTGCGTATCGTTTCGTTCCGAGTGTGGCCGCCTTTGACCAAGCCAATATCATCCATAAGGCCGTCAAGTTTTTTGTTAGTACTGTCAAGTTTGGCGTTCAACTGCTTTTGCCCATCGGAAATTGTAGTTACTACGCCGGTGAGCGTGGCTACGCCGTCGCTCAGCGCCTCCACAACATCAATGATGCGATGTTGGTTCTTAGCGAGGCTTTCAATCGTAGGCGGATTGTTGTTGGCTGACGCCGTCATAGTGGTATCTCCGAAAATTCAAATATACTGTTATTCTACCATCTGAGCAGGTCTTGCCGAGGTGCGGGGATTGACCTCGTCGAACACCGCCACGACCTCAGGGGACGGTTTGGGTGTGAGTAATGTGGCGAGTATGGCGGCCAGCGCACCTAGCGCAAACCCCGGCGTGGCAGGGTGAATGTCCCACATCCCCCATGGGCCACCGTGGAATGTGCCCCAAACGGATGCTGCCACCGTGCCGACGACCATCGCCGTCAGCGCTCCCCAGAAGTTAAACCTTCGCCAGAACAACGCTAATATCGTGAGAGGGCCGAACGCCGCGCCCATTCCTCCCCAGGCGTAGCTGACCAGGTTCAGGACGGAGTCGGGGTGGTAGATCGATAGGGCGGCGGCGATGACTCCAATGATCAAGAGCAATAGCCGGCCCAGCAAAACCCGCGCACCGGCGCTTACAGCGCGCGCCAGACGCCTTATGAAGGGCATGTCGCCGGTGGCGACGGCAGAAGCCAGGAGCAACTGAGAGTCGGCCGTGCTCATCACCGCCGCGATGAGAGCCGTCAACAGGAGGCCAGTCACCAACGGGTAGAAGAAGACCTCAGACGTAATGACGTATAGACGCTCTGGGTCGGCTACCGAACCCGTCAATCCCATCTCGGCCAGGGCGGGACCTGCGACCAACCCCAACAGTATGGCGAGGCCATACATAAGGAAAATCCACGCTACAGAGATGTTTCGGCTCCTAGGAATAGAGGCTTCGCTGTCGATGGCCATGAACCTTTGCAGTATGCGCTGAGCGCCGAACGCGCCGAGCCCCCATCCGAGGGCCGTGGCCAGTACAACTACGCCGATGGGTTCGTTATTGTTGCCGGTGAACGGATTCATGAATCCCGGAGTCGCCGATCCGGCTTCGAAAGGGGCGCTTGTGGCCAGGATCAACGTCATTGGGAGAATCACCAGACCGGCGAGCATGATGATTGCCTGGAAGACATCGGTTCGTGAGACTGCGAGGAAACCGCCTATGAATGTGTACGAGGCGACCGCGACGAGCGTTACCAGGACGCCGAGGGTCTCGTCGAGGCCGAATACGGTCCCCAGCAACTTGGCGCCGGCGACGAGGCCGGAACTGACGTAGAAGATGACGAAGAAGACGGTGATGATTGAGGCCACGGTCCGGAGGACTCCAGTCGTGTCCCCGAAGCGCCTTTCGTAGAAGTCCGGGAGCGTGAGGGCGTCACCCGCCACTATGGTGTAACGGCGCAGCCTCTTTGCTATGACTTTCCAGTTGATCCAAATGAACACCGACAGGGATAGCAGTGTCCATACCACTACTGTTCCACTCGTGAAGGCGAGGGCCGGGAGCGCCAGGAACGTCCAGCCGCTGGTGGTGGATGACCCCACGCTCATGGCGGATGTAAAGAGGCCGAGACGCCGGCCCGCCAGAACGTAGTCGGCCATGGTCCGAACGGGCCGGACACGGATGACGGCGATGCCGAGGAGGACGGCGAAGTATGCCGCGAATACGGCGAGGGTCCACCAGTCGATCATGTGTAGATGACAATCCCGTGGCGTGGCCGCGCCTCGTGCGTGCGGCGGGTGTCAGGCATCGGGTTCGGCGCCGGTTTGGGCCGCATAATAACCGCTCATATCAATCTTTTGTACCGAATTGGCAAGCATGATAATTGGGCTGGGATGATGTGGGACGACACCGTGTCAAGGTACTGAGCCAGCGATCAGCCGTCTAGTAACCGGCGCGTCGGAATGAGCCGCGGTTGGCATCGAGGTTACCCCATCTGCCTCTGCTGGCAGGAGATGCGTGGGAAGAGAAGCCGTTTTCGACGACGGTGAAGTCGAGCCGCGGCGCATCGCACTGCCTCTGCCTCAGAGCGCGTAAGGCGTGTCCTTACCAGGGGAGATTTCGCCAGAGGGGGATGGCAAGGTATCCGGCGATGACTACGAAAAACGCGTCTATCGGCACCCACCAGATACGCCGGATCGCATCTTCCGCTTCCACGTGCACGAGGCTGCTGATGAATATTCGGAAGAACACGACTGCCACGAACACAGTTACATAGAACGCAACAGTCGACAAGATCGCGCTGGCGGAGCCGGCCTCGGAGGCTGTGGCCTCTGTCTTGAGGCGGTATGTCACGGTCAGCGCCAATGGAAATCCTACCGCCATGATCCAGCTGAGCGTATCCCAAATGGCGCCGGCATTTACTTGATCGTCGTAGAGCGGGTTAGCGACGGAATGAACGAGCATGGCAAGCGATGCCGCGCCCAAGACGGCTGCCAGAGTACGGACAAACATGACATCGAACCACCAGAACTGCGCAGAGGTAAGTTAAAAGAGCATGTTTCACAAAGCACCTGCTTAGTTTCGAACTACGCGGTCGGGGAATAGATTCCCGTTTTCACGGGAATGACGAAATTGGAATACGGTGCCGTACCTCATAATTCTGGCGAAAACCGTAATCCAATGGATCGTGATTCAGGTTGTCTCAACATTACGAATCATGCTCTAAAAGCCTGCCAACATTAACGCAAGCGCGACTTGGCGGTCGCACGCATGGTCGCTTCTTAGAGGGTGTCTAAGAAGGTGCCGTTGGACCCGACTGCAAACGTTTGTCATCGTTAGTGGATCGAAAAATTTAATGTCTGCCAAGCTGGGCGCCCCACCCCTGGACCCCAGACCCTTCGACTTCGCTCAGGGTGCCAGTGGGACTTATTAGACGCCCTCTTGGCGTCTGGCGGCCAGGTCGGCGGCCTCTGCGATGCTTCCGTTGGTGGCCTCGTGCAGTCGATTTCCGGCCGGTTCGGGTTACGGTCAACGCCTATGCGGCGGGGGCAGAGTGTTGTCGGGAATCGCGGGGACTCTGTCCAAGTAGCCGTTTTCGTCCGACCTGACAGCCGTCAACGTCTCGGGATTTGCTACTCGTTTACGCGAATTTCGATGGGAGTTGGCCGTCCCAAGTCAAATCCAATTGGTCGATGTGTATCGGGGCCGCGCGGGGATATAATGCCAGCGACAAATTCTGGAGAGGTGCAATGATCGACAGTTCTGCCCAAAAAATTCTGTGTGTCCTGTATGACGACCCCCTGACGGGT
>JAKZUY010000295.1:0-2913 GCA_047516345.1 Dehalococcoidia bacterium
GACGCCCGTGCGGTTGCCGAATCTCTGAGCGACCAATCGTTCAACGAATCGGTGACTCATTCAGCGACTATCCCCTACCCGCCCGAGGCGTGTACCTCGAGCCGGATCGCGTCGAAAACGGCAGAATACCTGAAAGAGAACGCCGACTCGCCGGAAGCCCCGTTTTGTGCATGGGTCTCGTTCCCAGATCCACACCACCCGCTCGCCGCGCCCGAGCCCTACGCCTCCATGTACCCCCCTGAATCCATCGATATGCCGCCCCAAAAGGCCGGTGACCTGGAAGACAAAATGGAGCGCCTGCGTGTCTATCGCCACGTGATGGGATTGGACCGCACTTCGGAGGAGGAGCTCCGCCGGGCCGTGGCGATGTACTACGGGATGATCCGGTACCTCGATGACGCCATTGGCGCGATTCTCGACACACTCGAAGAAACCGGAGCTGCGGAAAATACGATCGTCGTATTTACGGGGGACCACGGAGACTACGCGGGCGAACACGGCCTGATGTTGAAGTCAGGCACGTTTTACGACTGCATGACCCGCGTGCCGCTAATCGTTTCGTGGCCCGGCGGACTGGAAAGCGGAGTGATTCGGGAAGAGCTGGTCAGCAACATCGACATCATGCCGACAGTTGCATCGCTGATCGGTCTCGACGTCGCGGAACCCGTGTACGGAAGACTGTTGCCCGGCGCTGGTGGAACAGGCCGGGAAGCGGTGTTCGCCGAGCATGGGGCAGGCGGACCGCGAGTCCTCATGTCGGACCTGAAGAACTACCCCGACTACACGGACCCAAACCCGGTTGTTCACTTCCGCATGATGCACGCCCGCAGCGCTGAGGGTCGGCCGAAGATGATTCGAACGGACCGCTGGAAGTACGTCTACGATCCCATGGACCCTGTGGATGAGCTATACGACATGGAGGCCGACCCATGGGAACTGACCAATCTCGCCGGTCAACCTTCGATGGCCTCAATTCGGCAAGAATTGCGAGACAGGCTGCTCCGTTGGGCCGTGATGACCGAGGACCACTCGCCAACACCGCTCTTCTCCGAACCGGCAACACTTCGCGATACGCCCGACGGCGGGCCCAAGTACTACTTCCACGAGTTGGCCGACTCCTGAAGGGACCCGGAAACACACGTCGGGGCAGTATCCGTCAAGCGACCTTCGCGCATTTCCGCCCATACGCATAGCGTGGACGCGGCGACGCCTTGCTAGCGCTGTGAGTTGTCCCTGACGGCCGTTGAGGAGATGTCTTCCCTGAAGGCCGATTCAGGGATTGCTTCCAACAGGTCGCTGAAATCCTCCGGCACGCCCAGATCGTCAAGGGTTAAGAATCCCCGATCGCCCATCACCCGTCCGGCGACCAGTATGCGGCAGCCGTTCCTGCGCAACTCCTCCAACGCCAGAGCGGTGGGCGATACGCGCCGCGGGTCGCCAAGGGTCGAATGGTCGCGTTTGTAGTAACGATCGACAAACAACCGTTCAGCCGTGTCAACGCCGGTAACAAAAACTGAGCCGGGCGCCAACCTGGACTTTTCCACAAACGTTGGAGCGTTCGTCACTATCACCCCTGCTAACCCTGCAAACTGCTCAAGCCTGCTTCTCAGTTCCTGTTCCGATAGTCGCGGCTTGTCCACGTTTTCGATGGACAATTCGAAGTAGCCGCGGCGGCGCGAAATTTCACGCGCCGCTGCGAGCAAGCCGACGTGGCCGCGGTGGAGAGGATTAAACGACGCTGCCAACACGACCGCGTTTTTAGGGGCGACTGGGTGCTGGCGCCCATCCGGCTCCACGACGACAAACGAGAGTTCCCCTGAATACAGGCGTTCGATCAAGTCCCGCATTTCAGATTCACCGCCCGCGCGCCAACCGTTTCGAACCGGGCTTGGTCAAGACCTATGCGCAACGATTGATTCGCCCTTGAGGAGGGGCAGATCGACCCGTTCGTCAACGCCGCAAGCCTCCGCCAGCGTATTGAGAAATAGCCGGCTGACCACCTCTTCCTCTGCGGCCCGGTCACGCGCTCCCTTTTCTAGCGTCAGGGAATATACGGCGCGGTCGCCATCCCGCGCCCACGCAGTGGCGCATCGATGTTCACCCTTCTTTGGCCGGTCCGTCGCTATGGTGGCCGTACAGGATACTCCGGCAATGCTCTTAATCGATCCGGCCAGATGTTGCCCCCTCATGAGCGCCGTTGCCGCCATTCGGCTGGCCTCAAGCGGCGAAACGTGCTGCTCAGCGTCGACACCCACGTACTCGTCCAACGCTCGCATGGAGTAGGGGATCTGCGCATCCAAAAACGTCCTCGACGCACCCGGCTCTCCGAATAGCCACGACAACGACAACACGCCCCCACCCGTCACGACCGCGCAGACCCGGGTTGGCGCGGCGTGAACAAGCCTTACTAATTCGACCGGTTGGATCTTGTTTGCCGCCATTGTCTTGAATCTTGGGTTACACATGCCACTAACTCGAACCCTGTTTCACTATCCACGCCGCGGATCGGTCTGTAGCGTGAAGGCTACGCCGGTCCCGTCATAGGCTTCCCCGGCAATGTAACCGCAGCCGCAGAACCAACTGAGTCGGGACGACCGAGTTTACATCTCCGACGCCCCACCCGACGCGAGCTACCTAGGCGTATAAACGTAATTAAGGGCGGCCGCCCGGCACGCCGGGTTACCGAACAATCCCCGCGGCACGGATACGCCCGCTTGCGGCCGTCGTATCAACAATCAAGACCTGTTTCCGAATTAACCGAGGCGCCTTAATGCAATGACAATTTCGAGCGAAAGGCTCGCCAGAGAGTCCGCCAAACGACCATGGCTGGTTGTGGGCATATGGATCGCTGCGACCGTCGTGTCAGCCGTTCTCTGGTTCAACCTGATCGAATCCGGTACGACGCAGGGTCAG
>JAKZUY010000296.1:0-3658 GCA_047516345.1 Dehalococcoidia bacterium
AGCTTATGTCGACCGGTCGCCATGCGGTACTGAATTGGCTTAAACGCCGTACGCAACGCCCGGCGATAGTTGCCGCACGATGATACCCATGTCGTCAGCGACCTCTTTCAGGCTGCGAACGTGGCTGTCGGGGTCGGTCACCGGCCCAAAATCCCCGTCGCCGGATAACTCTGTTCCGGGTTGCCATCCCACGGGTACAACGCAGCGAGGCGCCATCAGCCTTAACGCCTCGGCCTCGTCGACGGGGCTCATTCTCCCGACGTGCAGGAAGAGGATGTCCAGACGTCCTCGCATGGCTTCCATCTCGGGATAGGGTTTTCGATTGGCGCCGAGATGGCAGAACGAGACGCCGGAGTTGAGGTCCTCGATGAAGAAACCCGGTTGCGGCATCGCTCCGCGGACGGGGTACGGCACGTCCGGATCGTCTCCGATCATTTCCATACCCTCGACGTGCCAACCGTCGGTCCAGATCTCGTCGATTCCGCCGAACGGACGGGGGGTGCCGTTAAGCGGCGACCAGGCGCCTGAAGCGATCTCCTCAGACCATGCCCCGCGGCCGGTTCCCGCCAGGTGGGCCGTATCTCCCTCAGCGCCTCGCGGGACGGTGTGGTCGTAGTGCTTCGGGTAGAAGATCACGTATTTCTCGATCTGCCAGTGCGGTTCGCTAAGGAATCGCAGGCATCGGGCATGAGGCTTGTTCGACGGATAGAGGCATGAACGGGCGATGAACATGCGTTTGAAACGGCTGCTGCGCGTCAATCGCTCCACTGTGTCCGGGTCGGCATGGGCATAGTGCTCATGCGTGCAAAAGACGAAATCGAATTCGCTGGGCTTCAAATGCGCCGACGGGTCGATGACTATCGATCGATCGGCGCTTTGAATCGCGATCGTGGAGTCGCCCCACCACGTCAGCCTGATGACGCTCTTGGGATGTAATCCTGCGTTGAGTGGTTCAGAAAATCTGTGCATGTTCAGTTACTGGTGCTTGGCAAGTCAGTTGCGATCAAGCGCGCCGTTAGGATCGTCCGCTTGTGCGGCGACCGGATCGGGCCTTCGGCCGGTGAGGAGCATTCCCGCCGCATCCTCTCCGGTTACCGGCGGAGATTCCGCATAAAGGAAACAGGCAGACGCCTGCCGGTCGCCGGTCTTGAAGAGAGGCGGCAGACTGTCGTGGCACATTGGCATGACAACCGGGCAGCGAGGCGCGAACTTGCAGCCAGTCTTACCCTGGGGCTGATCGTCCAGTCCACGGCGGCTCAATCCAACGCCGCCCCATTTGCGCTCCGGATCAGGCAACGGTATCGATTCCACCAACAGACGCGTGTACGGATGTTCCGGTTGGCCGATCACCTTCTCGACGCTGCCGACCTCGACGACCGAACCCTGATACATCACCATGATGTTTTCGCAGACCTGGAACGCAGTCGTCAGATCGTGCGTGATATAGACGATTGATATTCCCAGGTCACGGTTCAACAGGAGCAGGCTGTCGAGTATCGTGGCGCGCAGAGAGGCGTCGACCATCGACACCGGTTCATCCGCCAGTATCACGGACGGCCTTATCAACATCGCTCTTGCAACCATCACTCGTTGCCGCTGGCCGCCGCTCAGCTGATGCGGATACCTGCCCAGAGTTTCGTTGGGGAGCAATCCTGCCATCTCCAGGGCATTTTCGATAATTTCCCGCCGCTCCGCTTTGGAGTCGCCGATATTGAATTTATTGGCCGGCGTGGTGAGTACGGTGTCCACTTTGTAGAACGGGTTGAATACCTCGAACGGGTCCTGAAATCTCGCCTGAACTTCGCGGCGGAATTCTTTCCGCTCGCGCTGTGAGAGCGAACTGAGCGATTTGCCCTTGTACTCCACGCTGCCCTCGGTAGGTTCGAGCATGTTGAGCAACATGCGGGCCAGGGTCGTCTTGCCCGATCCGCTTTCGCCGGCGATGGCGGTCACCGTCGGCGTGTCTCCGCCCACCGAGAGCGAGACGTTGTCTACAGCGTAGTTGTAGTCCTTGTTGAATAGCCCGCCGCCGAAGCGTTTTGTGACGTTACGGGCCTCAAGAAGTGCGCTCACGTTGCCGCCTCCTCGTATAGGTGGCAGGCTGTGTATCCGCCCGGGCGGGCGGCGCGTAGTACGGGGATTTCGGTGGAACACTTCTCCATGACTTTGGGGCAGCGGGGGTGGAACATACAACCGGAAGGCGGGGTGAGTAGCGACGGCGGCAGGCCCGGAATGCCCCGGAGGCGTTGCCGTCTGTCTATCGACGGCAGACTGCGGACCAACTCGTACGTGTAAGGATGCAGGGGATCTCGGAACAGGTCCTTGACCGGGGAGACCTCGGCGAGCCTTCCTCCGTACATCACGCTTATCCGGGTCGCAAACTGCGCCATTAACCCCATGTCGTGCCCGACGAGAATGACCGCGGCGCCCAATTCCTCCTGCACCCGGGCAAGGGTTTCAAAGACCTGGCGCTGAACTACGACGTCGAGGGCGCTTGTCGGTTCGTCCGCGAGGATGATTTTCGGCTTGAGCGCGGTGGCCATGGCAATACATACGCGCTGCTTCATTCCGCCGCTCAACTCGTGCGGAAACATATTCGCGGTGTTCGGCGGCAGGTCGACGGACGCCAGTAGCTCGGTCACCCGGCTGCTCAGTTCCTGGACTGAAGATCCGGTTTCATGAGCGCGAATCGTGTCGAACAGTTGCTCCTTGATCCTCATGACCGGGTTGAGGGAATTCATGGCCCCTTGGGGAATCAGCGCTATGTCTGCAAAACGGATCTGCCGCATCTCTTCGGGCGTCGCGCCTAGCAAGTCGCGGCCGCGGTACATGATGGACCCGTCCACGATCTGCCCCGGCGGCTTGATCAGGCGCATCAAGGCAAAAGCGGTGGTGGACTTGCCTGAACCGGACTCACCCACCAACCCAAGCCGTTCGCCTTCCTCCAGATCAAAGCTGATGCCCTCAACCGCCCTCACCGGACCGCGCGAGGTGTGGTAGTGCACGGTCAAATCGCGCACTTGAAGGACAGGCTCACCTGCTTGCCCTCCCGTTTCCGGCATAGCGGTTGCTTCTCTCATGGTCCTACACGATCGCCAGCGGGTTGATCGGGCTTCCGACGCCGCCTGTAATTCTCAACGGCGCCGCAACGAACAGAAACTCGGCGCTTTCGTCGCGTGCCAAGTCTTCGAGGTTAAGGAATTCGATGATGTATCCGCCAAGGTCTCTCAGCATCAGCCGATGAATAGTCGCCCATCCCGGTGTTTCCAGGGGCCAGACCTCCACTGCCGCGTTGTCGGCGCCGATGGCGCACAGGTCATGCGATGTTATCCACTCTGCGGCAGATGCGCTCAGACCCGGAGAATCGGCCCGTGGTTCGGCCGTGCCGTCAAGGTAGCTTGTGTACCAGCCCGTGCGGACCAGGACCACGTCTCCCGGGCGGATTTCCACGCCCCTGGAGCTTGCTGCCGCGTCGAGGTCCTCTCCCGTGATCGCGTAGTCGTTTTCCAGCCGTGTAACTCCCTTTAGCGCGGCGATGTCCAGCAGCACTCCGCGGGTGACGATCCAGTCGACGTTTTGCACACCGCAACGACTCGCACCGTCGGGTGTCACGTGAGAGGCTGGGTGGCCGTTGTATAGCGTGCTGTCATACCAAAGG
>JAKZUY010000297.1:0-3332 GCA_047516345.1 Dehalococcoidia bacterium
GGCCCCTGCACCAAGGGTGTACAGGGCAAACGCCCGGCCTCGTTTCGACACGAACCAGGCGTTTACCGCCGTGCTGCGGGAGGTGGAGCCGGCGCTGTAGCCAATCGACATCCAGCCGACGTAAAGAATCAGAAACGCCGCGAAGGCAGTTACGTGCACCGGACCAACGTCGAAGCTGTCCAGCCGGCTCATCGCAAGAAACCCGACACCGACCATCGCAGCGCCGGACATTCCCATGACGCGCGGGCCGAATCGATCCACCATCGATCCGATGACCGGCCCGAATATCCCGCCCTCGAGCCTCGAGAGGGAAACCACGAGGGCGCCGCCAGCGGCCGACCAACCGTACTCGTCGAGTAGCGCGGCATAGAAGATCGGGAAGCCGTAAAACCACACGCCCGATCCGTAGAAATTCTGGGCGGCAGCGGCGGCAACTACCCACCAGCCGGGGAAAATCTTCGGCTTACGGGCGGGTATTGCTGTTATGAAGCGTATGGGTACCTGTGAGCCTTACCGCGTACCTGCGGCGCCGTGCTCAGCCAATGTGAAGGACCTCGCCGGCGTTACGCCGCGCGGTGTTTCTACCCAAGCGACACTGCCACTGGCAGGGTGCCCGGTATTTCGAAAAATCCGGTCAGCCGAACTTTAAGGCCGACCGGATACTGCGTGGCCTAGCCGAGCGCAGCCACCTGAGATTTGACCTCGTCGTACGGCGGCTCGATGGGCGGGGCGTCTGCGACCCAATTCCAACGCACCGCGCCGCTCTTGTCAATGACAAAAACAGATCGGACAGCCGCGTCGTAACCAGCCATGCCGGCGAAGTTTTCGAACACGACGTCGTAGTCCCGTATCGTCTGGCGGCTGTAATCGCTCAGGACAGGAAACGTCAGGCTGTGCTTGGAAACGAATTCGCTGATTGCCCAGCGCGGGTCCACGGATATGCCGATTACGTCTGCGTCCGCATTGTTGAGCTCGGATAACGAGTCGCGGAAGGTGCACATCTCGTTATCGCAAACGCCCGAAAACACGGCGGGGAAAAAGGCGACTACTACATTTTTGCCGGCAAAATCGGCCAGGCTGACCGCGTCGCCCGCTCCGTTTACCAGCGTGAACCCTGGGGCTTGTTGGCCTACGTCTACCGCCATTGGATACTCCTTGTTCGTTCGGACTGATCTCTTGCATTCATGATGGCCCGCATTATGCCACCAGAAGAGGATGCGTGTGTTTCATTCGACAAAACTCGCACTCTCCCCAAGCATGGCTAGAATAGCGTTTGTGACGTTGGGGTATCGCCGTGCATGCCGCGATTTGGGAAGGCAGACAGATCTGGTATTGAAAAAAGAGGACACGTCGTGACCACAGGAACCGTGATCGCTTGCTGCGCAAGGCAAGGGCGGGGAATGCCGAAATACGCCCGGGACGTTATCGACGTCGGAACCCACGGCGTCGACGGTGATTACCACGCCGGTCCGGTAGGCAAGCACGGCTCTAACGCAGGCAAGCAAAACGTCAGGCCGGTGAGCATCGTGTCCAAAGAGCTTTACGATCTTCTGGCGGCCGCGCATAACGTGGCGATTGAACCAGGCGCATTCGGCGAAAATCTCCTCATTGAGGGACTCGGCGACCTCTCCGATCTTGCCGACGGAGACGTACTCAGGGTCGGTGATAGAGTGGCGATACGCGTCACGGGACAAAATCAGCCGTGCGCCAACCTCGACTACATCGACAAAAGCGTGCTGAAAGCGTGTGTCGGCAGGCGCGGCGTTGTGGGGACCGTAATTTCTACGGGTAAGGTGCGGCCGGGTGACGGCGTGTCGATCGAGGCTGGGGCTATGAGCGAAGCATGACCAAACGCATTCTGGTGGTCGGCGGCGGCGCCGTCGGCAGTTACCTGTCGGGGTGGCTGTCCCACGAAGGCCACGAAGTTACCGTCCTAGACCCGTGGGCCGATCACGTGGCTGCGATTAACGACCGCGGGCTCAGCGTTTCCGGTCCGCACGAACCGTTTACCGCTTCGCTGGATATGCTCAATCTTCACGAGGCCCAACGGTTGGCGCGCCGCCCAGCTTTTGACATCGGCTTCATATGCGTCAAGTCGTTCGACACGTCATGGGCAGCCACACTCGCGGCACGTTTCATCGGCAGCGGCGGGTACCTGGTTTCCGCCCAAAACTGCTGGAACGACCCGGCGCTCGCCTCCGTCGTTGGATCGGACCGGGCGGTCGGACTCGTGATGTCATCGATACAGGTGGCCTTGTGGGAACCCGGTATCGTGGCGAGAGGTGGGAAAGAACGCCGCCGCGATTCCGGCTACGACGTGTTTCGGGCGGGGGAGCACGACGGACGCGTTTCCAGACGCGTGCATGAATTGGTCGACATGCTTGAGGTCATCGACGGTGCGCGCGTCACCGACAACCTTTGGGGCGAGCGATGGGCCAAGTTGTGCCAGAACTGTATGGGCAACCCCGTCACGGCCATAGCCGGCATGGGTACGTCGGTACTTGCCAACGATCCCCGCGGGCGCGAGTTGCAGATCAGGTTGGCGTCTGAGTCTGCACGAGTCGGCTTGTCGCTCGGCTACCGCGTTCCGCCATTCGGAGGATTCGACGCCGAGACATGGGCAAACGCGGCGGACGGGTTGATCTATGAGGAGATCGACAACTCGATTGCCGGCCGGCAGGGTGGCGATGACTGGCGCCCGTCCATGGCGCAGGACGCGCACAAGGGTAGACCGACCGAGATCGACGAGATGAACGGACAGGTGCTTGTCAGGGCCAGGGAGGTAGGTGAGTCTGTGCCTGTGACGGCTTCGATGATCGACGCGGTACACCGGTTTGAGCGCGGGGAGATCGATCCAGACCCTGCTCACCTGGGGAGCATCCTCGAAACGGCGGGGTTCTGACCACTCGGTTGTTTTTGCCGACGCCAGTCCGCGGCGAATTCAGACAGCCCCGGCGGGGTAAACGTCGGCCGGCAACGGTCGTTGACGGTTCGGTTGTAACCGCGACTCAAGTACAGTCTCCTGCATGAATCCGAACAGCAAGGCACGACCCGGCTCGAATGCGGAAACCTTCGTTGCGATCGATCTGGAGACCACCGGCCTCGACCCCACAAGGGACAAGATCATTGAGGTCGGGGCTGTCAAATTCAGGGGCGACCAGGAGCTTGACCGATACTCCAGCCTCGTAAACCCCGGGAGGCGGCTCTCCCAGTTCATCACGTCGCTTACCGGCATAAGTCAGCGCGACGTCGACTCGGCGCCAAAGTGGAATCAGGTGGCGCCGGACCTGAAGCAGTTTCTGGGAGACTTGCCTGTCGTTGGGCACAACGTG
>JAKZUY010000298.1:0-7797 GCA_047516345.1 Dehalococcoidia bacterium
GAAGATCTGGGGACCTTCCAACTGCGCCCTACAACACCACCGGGGCTCAGGCCCCAGCCGTTAGGCTCCGGCGGTTTGGGCTATTCCCCTTTCGTTCGCCACTACTAAGGGAATCTCGGTTGATTTCTACTCCTCGGGGTACTTAGATGTTTCAGTTCCCCCACTTACCTCGCGTACCTCACAGTACGCGTGCCCGCCATAAGGCGGACGGGTTACCCCATTCGGGAATCCCCGGCTATGCTCGCTAGCCAGCTAACCGAGGCTTATCGCAGACTTGCCACGCCCTTCATCGGCTCTTAGCGCCAAGGCATCCCCCATGCGCCCTTAGTAGCTTGGCCCATATTAAGGAACCAACTACATAGACTCGGAAAATGCGGAATCGATCTTCAGTTGTTAAGGTACGGAACGCTGCGGAGCAGAATCTGCCACACACAGCAGGCCCCAACAGAATCGGGGCAGACCAGTAATATTAACCGCTCAGGTCAGGCAGGTCAAGAATCAACGACCTCGCCTGACGCCGATTTTGTGCACCCTCGCTGGGGTAATCCGCCAGAATGAGGGGCGGCCGACTCTTTTGGCGACATGGCTGGACCGGCTCGTTTCTGCGGGACTCCCGGGGAGGTCGTCCGCGCGGCCGCGACTGCGGTGTCATGACGCCTGCCGCGCCTTGCATGATATGCGAGAGTCGATTCCTTAGGGCCGGGCGTATGCCGCGCTGGTGGGATTGCGCCGCGCCTGCAGATGTGGTGGCCGTTTTCGGGAGCGCCGACGGCTTGGACGCTTGTGAGTAACTTCACACCGTTGCTGCCCCGCCGCAGGTGTGGGTGGGCAATTGGGCCGGCCTCATTCTTCCCCATCGCGATCGCGGTTCGTGAGTAAGCAACCTGAGCCGCGCCCATACGGGGCTTTTACCTGAACCTGCTGTGCCCTGATGCCGTCGACAGGGCAGGGCTCAGTGGCGAAGCGGACGACCTGTCGCGGACCAACGGACGTGGAGAAAATGAGCGCCGCCGCGGCCATGGTTCGAATGGGTGCGCTGATATAATCGACGCTTTGGAATTGATTTCAGGACGGCCCGGGGGCTTGACCGCTCCGGGCCGATACGCGCGCCAGTCGCAAATCCCATGCCCGCATACGCAATCATAGGCGCCCAGTGGGGCGATGAAGGAAAAGGGAAGATCATCGACTTCCTGGCCGAGGGCGCGTCGGTCGTTGCGCGGTACTCAGGCGGAAACAACGCAGGGCACACCGTTATCAACCAGTTCGGCACGTTCAAGTTTCACCTCGTCCCATCCGGCATTTGCTGGCCGCACACCATGAACGTCATCGGAAACGGGGTGGTTGTCGATCCTGACGTGCTGATCGAAGAGATCGAGATGGCGCGCAGCGCCGGCCTGACGGGCAATCTGGGGATCAGCGACCGCGCCCACGTGATCATGCCGTACCACGTCACGCTGGACAAACTGGAAGAGGAACGGCGGGGCGAAAGCGCTATCGGCACTACCGGCAGGGGTGTGGGACCGGCGTATGTGGACAAGGTGGGCCGGGCTGGGCTGCGGATGGGTGAACTGCTGGATCCGGAGGACCTGCTTATGCGGTTGCCGGACATCGTCGCCCACAAGAGCGAGATCATCACAAAAATCTACGGTGGCGAGCCCGTCGACCTGGAAGAGGTTTTCGAAAAGACTAAGCAATGGGCGTCCGCCCTTGCGCCGTACGTGTGCCGAACCGAGGACATCATCGGAGACGCGCTGGCGGACGGAGTAAACGTCATCATGGAAGGCGCCCAGGGGGCGCTGCTCGACCTGGACCATGGCACCTACCCCTACGTGACGTCGTCCAACCCCACGGTGGGCGGAACCCTGACGGGGACCGGCGTCGGCCCGCGCAGTTTTGGCGGTGTGGCTGGCGTGTTCAAGGCGTACTGCACGCGCGTCGGGAGCGGGCCATTTCCAACCGAACTCGACGACGCAACGGGTGAGGAGATTCGCGAAAAGGCCGGAGAGTACGGCGCGACGACCGGCCGTCCAAGACGTTGCGGGTGGTTCGACGCAGTAGCCGGCCGTTACTCAGTGCGGGTCAATGGTTTCGACTCGATGATCATTACACGGCTCGACATACTCGACGGCTTCGAATCCATAAACTTGTGCGTGGCGTACGAACTGGACGGCAAGGAATTGGACCGGTTTCCGGTTGACGCAGTGTTGCTCGACAGGTGCAGGCCGATATACGAAGAAGTTCCCGGATGGACCGGCTCGACAAGCGGCCTTACAGACGCAGCCGACCTGCCGGAGGGCGCACAGGTATTCGTTCGCAGGCTGGAAGAGCTACTCGGTATTCCGGCGAGCATAATTTCGACCGGCCCGAGGCGCGAGGAAACGATAATGCTTCGCCCGTTTTTTGACGGCGCGTCCGCGTGATATCCGGACAAAACGGGCTGCGCCAAGCGTCTGCCTGATCAGGGTGGCGCAACGCACAATCCCACATCCCCGCCCCGCCATCGGTGCGCTGCCGAGCAACGTGGGCGCGACTTTAAAGTTGGACGGGGCGATTTTCCCCTACGGCCTGACGGAATCCGGCCGAACTGCCCAGGCTATGCGTCGCTGACCGGGAGGTCTACTTCATAGCGGTCCATCACGGGATCGAAGCGTGACCTGAAATCGTCGTCCGGCTCTGTCATGGGAAGTCGGGGCGGACCGGCTTCAAAACCGGCGCGGTTCACGGCGTACTTGACCGGTATCGGGTTCGTGACCCAAAACAGGGCGTTGAAAATAGGCAATAACCTGCGGTGCTCCCTTGCGGCGCTTTCGATCTCACCTTCGAGAACGAGGCCCATCATCCGCTTTATCTGCAGTCCTATGATGTTGGAAGCGACGCTAACCACCCCGTACCCACCGGTGCACATGATCGAGAACGTCTCGTTGTCATTGCCGCTCCACACCTGGAAACCATCCGGCGCGCCGTCGATCACGTAGGCGATCTGATCGGGCATGCTCGACGCTTCCTTGACGCCGATGATGTTGTCTATTTCCGCGAGCCTCAGTGTGGTGGAGGCTTCCATGTTCAGCGATGTGCGGCTGGGAACGTTGTAGAGGATCCCCGGGATGGCGACGCTCTCAGCGATGGCCTTGAAGTGGCGGAACAGTCCTTCCTGCGGCGGCTTGTTATATGCGGGGACAGTTAACAGGAGCGCGTCGACGCCGACCTTCTCCGCCTCTTTCGACAGTTCGATTGAGTTGCGGGTGTTGTTGTCCGTGGTTCCGGCGACCACCGAGCCCCGTTCCCCGATCTCCTCTTTCACCTCTGCGAACAGTCGCAGCCGCTCTTCATCGTTCATCGACGGCGCTTCACCGGTGGTCCCACCGATTACGAGACCGTCGCTTCCGGAATCGAGCAGTCCCTTGGCCAGGGCCCGCGCCCCAGAATAATTCACCTCTCCGTCCTCGGTAAACGGAGTCACCATTGCTGTTAGCAACCGGCCTGGATCAGCCATTACGATCGTTCCCCTCGGGCGCGCCGGCGGCAGCTAAAGTCGCCGCGTTCAGGCAGTCCCGTCTTATCGCTTCGTCCAGAATTTGCAGAGCGTTCAAAGCCGCGCCTTTTCGCAAGTTGTCGCACGCAAGCCAGAGGGCGATGCCCCGCGGGTGCGACGCATCTTCCCTTATTCGGCCCACGAAAACCTCATCGCGGCCTTCTGCGTAATGTGGCATAGGGTAGACGCTCTTGCCAGGGTCGTCCACGACCGACAGGCCGGGAAATCCTTGCATGGCCTCGCGCGCTTCACAGGCGGATAGTGGCCTGTCGAACTCGATATGCGCCGCCTCGCTGTGCGAAACCTGCACCGGAACCCGGACGCAAGTGGCGGACATCGGCAAGTCCGGCATGTGCAGGATCTTGCGCGACTCGTTGACCATTTTTCGCTCTTCAACCGTGTAGCCGTCGTCGAGGAAGTCATCAACCTGTGGCAATACGCTGAACGCGATGCGGTGCGGATACACCTGCTGTTCGAACGGTTGCCCGTCCAGTATCGCCCTGGACTGGCCGGTGAGTTCGGCCTGGGCTGCTGCGCCGGTGCCTGAGACCGACTGGTACGTGGCAACAGTCACCCTCTCGATGGCGGCTACACTGTCGAGCGCCTTTAGCGCCATCACCAACGGTGTAGTCGTGCAATTCGGGATCGAAATAATGCCCCTGTGCCACGCCACGTCCTCACCGTTCACCTCAGGGACTACGAGGGGGACCCACGGTTCCATGCGAAATGCGCTGCCGTCGTCGATCACGATCGCGCCTCGCTTCACCGCCTCCGGAGCAAGTCTTCTGCTCACCTCGGATGAGGCGGAGATGAAGGCTGCATCGACGCCTTCGAAGGAATCCGGCGTGGCTTTGACGACCGTCAACTCTCCGCCGGCGTAGGGCAACCGCCTGCCCGCCGACCGTTCGGATGCCATGGCGACGAGCCGCTCAGCCGGATGCGAACGTTCCTCAAGCAGCTTCAACGCTACTTGTCCGACCGCGCCTGTGGCGCCAACGACGGCTATTGTTAGATCGCTTGAGTCCATTGTTTCGTCATCCGCGAGTTCGGCGCGTCGTTCAGATGGTGTGAGTATGGAATAAGGATAATCCACACTTCTCAGGATTCGCGGGAACCGAGTGGCAATATCCGGCACGCGAACCGGGGCTAGTCGGTCAGGCCGAGAACTTTGTCTAACCCGACGACCATACTGTCCAAAGTCATAACGTGCCTTATGGCCGTGATCACTCCGGGCATGAACGAGCCGCGGTCGATCGAGTCGTGAATCAACGTCAGGGTCTGCCCCTGGGCGCCAAACACAACCTCGTGGCGGGCCACTCGCCCCTGCATGCGGGCGCTGTGGACGTTGATGCCTTGGTGCAAGCCACCTCTCACACCGGCCAACGTCTCCTTCTCTGTGTCGGAGGACGTGAACGGGTCGCCCTTGCCTCGCGCCATCGATTCGGCAATTGACAATGCGGTCCCGGATGGGGCGTCTACCTTGGCCTCATGATGGCTTTCGATCAGGTCTGCGTACTCAAAGTATCGAGCTGCAATGCCGGCGAGATGCCCGAGGAGGACAGCTCCGAGAGCGAAGTTCGACGCGGAAATAACGCCGACGTGACGTTCCTCGGAAAGAATTCTGGCTTGTTCGATGTCGTCGGCCGACAGACCGGTCGAGCCGGAGACGACGCGCACACCTTTTTCGATTGCTATGCGAATAGCCTCGGCCGCAGCTTCACCGTTGGTGAAATCGACGACCACGTCGGCTTCAACGGAGTCGAGCAGTTCTCCGAGGTTGTTGGTCACCGGGACCGCGCCGGATCCGTCCGGAACAGGAATTGACGTTCCGCCGCCAGCCCGCAGGTCGGCGCCGCCCGTTGGAGACATGCCAGGCTCGCTGGCAACCGCGCCGAGAACCGTGGACCCCATACGGCCCATGATGCCGTTAACGGCTACTTTGATTTCTGCCACTGTGTTGTCCTCCCGCCGAACACCTGTGAATGTGTCCGGCGGGAGCATGGTATCGCTTAGCGGTCGTCGGAGGACCTGTCACGGCGTGGGTAACCGCCGCCGCCGCTGCCGCCAACTCGACGTCGGGGATGTGAGTCTCCCTGCGGTCGGAAGTCACCGTCGCCGCCGGGGCGTCTTTCGCGCTGGAAGTCGCCGTCGCCGCCGGGGCGTCTTTCGCGCCGGAAGTCACCGCCACCGTCACGTCGTTCGCGTCCGCCGCCGCCGTCGCCGTCTCTGCGTTCGCGTCCGCCGCCGCCTCGTCTGTCGCCCCGGAAGTCGCCGCCGCGTCCGCCACCGGCCCTGTCGGACCCGCCGCGTCGGTCGCGGGGGCTGCCGAACTCGGGCTTGATGCCTTTGGCTTGTTCAATGACCGCGCGGGCCGAGAGATCGACTCTACCCATGTGGTCGATGTTTATGACCATGACCTCGAGTTCATCGCCGATCTTGACTACCGACTCCACGTCGGGGACACGATGATCGGAAAGTTCACTGATGTGGACCAGGCCGTCTTTGCCGGGAAGAATCTGCACGAACGCCCCAAACGGCATCAGGCGCACGGCCTTGCCCTTGTAAGTGGCGCCGACTTCAACTTCCCGTGTAAGCAGGTCGATCTGTTCTTTCGTCTTGTCGGCGTTAATCTGGTCAGGCGACCCGATAACGACGGTACCGTCGTCCGAAACATCGATCGTTACACCGAACTCTTCGATCATGCCGCGAATTACGCTGCCACCGGGGCCAATGATGGCGCCGATCTTGTCCGTCGGGACCTTGAAGGTCACCATCCTCGGCGCAAACTCGCTGAGTTCTTCCCGCGGCTGGTCGATGATCTCGTTCAGGTGATCGAGGATCTTCAGCCTGGCCGTCCGGGCCTGTTCAAGAGCCTGCTCCATGATTTTGAAGTCGATGCCCTTGACCTTGATGTCCATCTGCAGGGCCGTAACTCCCTCGGCCGTGCCAGCGACCTTGAAGTCCATGTCGCCGGTGTGGTCTTCGGCGCCCTGTATGTCGGTCAGGACAGCATGGTTGCCGTCTTCACCTGTGATAAGACCCATGGCGATTCCGGCCACCGGCGCGGTAATCGGCACGCCAGCGTCCATCAGAGAGAGCGTTCCGCCGCACACGCTGGCCATGGATGTCGACCCATTGGAACTGACGATGTCGGAAACGACCCTGATGGTGTAGGGAAATTCGTCCTGCGAGGGAAGTACCGGCGCGAGTGCTCGCCCGGCAAGCGCGCCGTGACCGACTTCTCGCCGTCCGGTAAACCCGAACCTTCCGGTCTCTCCCGTCGAGTAGGGTGGGAAATTGTAGTGGTGTATGAAATAGCTTTCCGTTTGGGGACTCAGCGAATCGATGCGCTGGCGTTCACCGAGCGATGCGAGGGTTACGGCGCTGACAACCTGTGTTTCGCCCCGCGCAAAAATGGCGGATCCATGCACACGAGGGAGATATCCCACCTCTGAAGACAGCGGCCGGATCTCTTCCAGCGTGCGGCCATCGGTGCGACGCCCTTCACTTAGAACGGCTTCGCGGACGGCCTCTTTCTCGAGATCCCACAGACTGGTCTGCACGTGGCCCGAGTCATGGTCACCGGACAGAGCTTCAAGAACCTCGTCCATTACAGCGTCGACGGCTGCCTGTCGGCTCGCCTTGTCCTTGTCTCCGGACCCGGCCATCGCCTCCTTAATGCGCTCGCCCACGCGCTCGCGTACGTCAGCTTGCGCCGCCTGCAGCTCTGGCGTCGGCTCTGGCGCCGGCAGTTTGGTCTTTCCAACCTTCGCCTGCATTTCCCTGATCTGCTCGACGATTGCCCCGTTGACTTCCTGCGCAAGTTGCAGGGCGTCCAGCAGCACGGACTCGGACACAAAGTTGGCGCCGGCTTCGACCATCATGATGGCGTCTCCGGTACCGGCAACCGTTAGGTCGAGCTGGCTCTTTTCAAGATCCTGGTAGGTTGGATTGACGACCAGTTCCCCGTCCAGCAGGCCGATTACGCATGCGCCGATGGGATCGTTGAACGGTACGTCCGAAATGGCCAGCGCGGCGGACGCGCCGATGATGGCGATCGGTGAATACGGGTGGACCATGTCAGACGACATGACCGAAACGATGATCTGCACCTCGTTGTGGTAGTTCTTGGGGAACAGGGGTCGGAGGGGCCGGTCTATCAGTCGGCAGTTAAGTATGGCCTCTGTATTGGGTCGTCCTTCCCTCTTGAAAAAGCCGCCCGGCAATTTACCTGCCGCGTACGCCTTTTCTGCCACGTCGATGGT
>JAKZUY010000299.1:0-12389 GCA_047516345.1 Dehalococcoidia bacterium
GCACCGACGCGGCGATAGAGGTCTGGGCAGGATAACGTCACTCCGCCCAATCGGCGAAGTGGCGCTTAAGCCTGGGGTAAAGCTGCCGAAAACGGGAATAGGCCCTGTCGTAGGACTCGGCCAACTCGGACCGCGGCTCTAGGCGGTCGATAGGGCGTAGCCACGACACGCAAGCTTCAGGTACCGACGCAAAGCGCCCTCCCCCGACCGCGGCGAGAATCGCCGCCCCGTAAGGCGCCCCGCCTGACGGCCCCACCCTGACGACCGGCACGGCAAGCACGTCCGCCTGCATCTGCCGCCACACTGAACTGCGCGCGCCCCCGCCTACCGCAACAATCTCTTTCGCATCGACACCCAACTTCCGCATCAACTCCAGGGAGTCGCGCAGCGCAAAGGTCACGCCTTCCATGATCGCTCGTGTGAGATGGCCGCGTCTGTGACCGGCGTTCAGGCCGGAAAATGCCCCCCTGGCGTTCGAGTCGGCGTGCGGCGTGCGCTCGCCGGTCAGGTACGGCAGGAACGTCAACCCGTTTGCCCCGGGCGCAATCTCGGCCGCCTCAGCGATCAGTTCGTCATATTCGGGAAGCGAACCGCCCGGCCCGGCCAGCGTCTGCCTGAACCACCCAAGCGCCGCGCCGGCCGATAGCGCAACACCCATCAGGTACCACGTGTCGTCCACAGCGTGGTTGAACGAATGTATACGCATACCTGGGTCGACCCGCGGCCGGTCGATGGGCGCGACCACCGCGCCCGAGGTGCCGATCGAGGTCTGCATGGATCCGGGCGTAACGACGCCCGATCCAACCGCCGCCGCGGCGTTGTCGGCTGCGCCTCCCACGACCGGCGTGCCGCGCCGGAGACCCAGCATGTCGGCGGCAGCAGCGGTCAGTGTTCCGGTAATTTCAGACGAACCGAACACAGGCGGCAGCATCGCAGGGTCCAACTGCAACCCCGTGATCATCTCCTCAGACCAGCGCCCTCGCTTCACGTCGAACAATAGCGTTCCGGCAGCGTCGGACGGCTCGGTAGCCAGGTCGCCGGTCATTATCAACCGCACGTAGTCCTTCGGCAGCAGAAGCGTGCACACCCTATCGAACAGTCGAGGCTCATGTTCCCGCATCCAGAGAAGCTTGGGCGCAGTGAATCCCTCCAGGGCGGGATTGCCCACCAACCGCCGGAGTCCCGCTTTGCCCACCCGTTCGGTGATGAATTGGCACTGCGCCGTCGTTCGTACGTCGTTCCAGAGCATGGCAGGCCGGACCACCCGGTCGTCCTCGTCGAGTAACACCGAACTGTGCATCTGCCCCGAAAGACCGATCGCCTTGATCTCCAGAACGCCAGCGGATCCCATTGATGCCCGAACCGCATCTATCGCGCCCTTCCACCAATCGCCCGGATCCTGTTCCGACCAGCCGGGCGAGGGCATCGAAACTTCGAGCGGCGACTCCGCCTCGCCGGCTACCGTCCCGTCCTCATCGACCACCAACGCCTTGACGGCGGTGGTGCCGACGTCTATTCCCAGGTAGTGTTCCGGCATCGCCATTCTCCTCAGTTGGAAACTACGGCAGCGGTGCGACAAGGTCAAGGAACCGGCGGGCGCCGCGTTGACACCCGACGCCTGCCGTCCCTATGCTCGGCGGCGTAAGACAGCCAGCAATAATTGCCCGGTCCGGCCAATCAGGTCCAGGCTCAATGACCTCGAAAGGTGGTTTCTCCATGTACGTCGGAACCCAGTTCGGTGCGCGCCACGAAACAGACATCCGGCAGATGGCCCAACTCGGAATCGAGCACGTGGACATCACGCCCGCGGAGCATTGGACCGAGTGGACGGTCGACTTGCTCACCTCGCTGCGGGAGAAGTACGCAAAGCACGGCATCAACGTCGAGACGATGCATTCGCCTCTCGGCTCCCGCGACGCGTTCCACAACGACATGACTCACGTCTTCCTGGGGCCCAGCGACGAGAAGGAGCGAGAGCTCGATAGCCTGTGCGAACTCATCCGCATGGCTTCCGAATCGGGCCTGCGCGGCTTGCTCTACAACATCACAATACTCGGCCACATGAGAACAGGGCCGCGCTACGGCCGCGGTGGCGCGAAATTGTCGTCGTTCAAGTACGAGAACCTCGATCAGTCGCTGCCTGAATTTGAGGGCGGAGCTGCCGATGCCGACACGATGTGGGAACGCATCGAATACTTCCTGAGCCGCGTCGTGCCGGCGGCCACTGAATACAAACTCCAGTTGGCCTGCCACCCGCAGGATCCCGGAATCAAGGACAACGAATATCGTGGAGTGGCCCGCGTCATGGGAACGGTGGAGGGCCTGAAGAAACTCGTGGCTATGCACGAGAGCCCGTACCACGGCCTGAACTTCTGCCAGGGCACCGTCTCGGAAATGCTGGAGCGACCCGGCGAAGAGATCTACGACATCATCCGCTACTTCGGCAGCCGGAAGAAGATATTCAACGTTCACTTCCGCAACATCAAGGGCGGAGTCCTCGATTTCGTAGAGGTGTTCCCCGACGAGGGCGACATCGACATGCTGAAGGCCATCCGCACGTACAAGGAAGTCGACTACCCGTATATGCTCATGCCCGACCACGTTCCCGACATCGACGGCGACGAAGCGCAGCGGGTGGGATTCGCATATTGCTACGGATACATCCACGCCATGATTCAGGCCGCAAACGCAGACTGATTCTCCGGGGAGTGACGACGCGCGGCGAGGCTACAAGCACGCCAAGTCGAACGACTGAACCAATACCGACTAGGAACCAGGGAGTAACGACGTGAAAAGAAAACCTGTGGTGAGAAACTGGCGCCAGGTCACACCGTACGTGGGCCACGAATCTGCCGTCATCTGGCCAATCTTCCGAGGCGGCGAGGACACTGCCGAGTTATCGGCTGAAGAGGCGCCGATGTTGAACATGGTGGGTTTCACAATCCACCGGATGCAGGGCGGCAGGTCCGGCGACTACCATGATCACGAAGATCTCGAGCAGGTCTACTACTTCACCTCGGGCCGGGGAAAGATGAAGCTCGACGGCGAGATATACGAAGTCCGGGACGGGGACGCCGTACACATTCCGCCCATGGTCAAACACCAACTGATAAACGACTCAGACGACTGGATCGAACACCTGTTGGTCACAGCCCCCGTCCGTACGTAGCAATACCCTCTTTCCCGGGTCGTTCGCGATAGTGTCCCGCCAGTTCATACCGCACCGAATTGCCGACCGACACGGCCGGGCCTACTGGGTAGCACAACAGGCGGTAGTTGCTTTGCTCATATCGAGTCCGGCCTGCGACAATTACAGGGGAGTAACACTACCCACACCCACGCCGTGCGCCAGCTATTCGGCCTGTATGCTTGCCCGACCAGCCAACGAAACTCACTGAACCTACGCTGACAGTACCGGGAGGGGACCCATGGGCAAGCCGCCGATCGTAACCAAAATCGAAACGACCCAATTCAGGTTTGACGTGCCGGACGTCTCGGTGCACCCGGTGGGAGGTCAACTCACCTACACCCCCGGCGCGAAGGTTGAACGCACGTCAAGGGTGCTCAGGGTGTTCACCGATCAGGGCATCGTGGGCGAGTACGTCGGCGGCAGTGAGTCGGAGCACGCGGCCATCTCGCAGGTCGCGTCTTGGCTTGTTGGTCGCAACGCGTTGGCCCGTGAAGCTTTCTACAACCGGGCAAAGCACATCCTGAAGCAGACGGCCCGCATGGGGCTGAGTCAGGTCGACGTCGCCCTGTGGGACATCGCAGGAAAGTTCTACGACGCGCCGGTGTACGAACTGCTGGGCGAATACAGAAAAGACCTCCCCTGCTACGCCTCTACCACGATCGGCGACGATTCTCCGGACGGCCTGGGCTCTCCCGAGGCGTACGCCGATTTCGCGCAGCAGTGCCTTGAGATCGGCTACCCGGCGTTCAAGATTCACACGTGGCGTGAAGCCCCTCTCAGCCAGCACATCGCCATGATTCGCGCAGTCGGCGAACGGGTTGGCGGCAAGATGGACCTCATGATCGACCCCGCATGCACGTTCAAGACGTGGGGTGAAGCGCTAAAAGTGGGCAAGGTGTGCGATGAATACGGCTTCTTCTGGTTCGAGGACCCATACCTCGACGGGGGCGTATCGGCGTTCGGGCACCGCAAGCTACGGCACTACATGAAGACCCCCTTGCTCCAGACGGAGAACATCAGGGGGTTGGAACAGCATGTAGATTTCATCGTGGCGGACGGAACGGACTTTGTTCGATACGACATCGACTATGACGGCGGCGTTACCGGATGCATGAAGCTGGCCCATGCGTCAGAGGGGTTCGGATTGGACGCAGAACCGCACGGTCCCGGCCCGGCCAGCCGTCACACGATGGCTGGCATACGCAATTGCAACTACTACGAGATGGGGCTGGTACACCCCAAGATCCCGACCGCAACGCCTCCCGTGTACCTCGACGGATACGCCGACCAACTAGATTCGATCGACCGAAACGGATGCGTTCAGGTACCGGAGGGGCCCGGACTCGGCGTCGCCCTTGACTGGGACTTCATCGAGAGCCAGAAAGTGGCGCGGGCGGTGTGGACGTGACCGGCAATACCCGACGCGGCTAGAGGTTAGGCCGACTGGTGTGCCAACCGGCCAATTGCTCGTAGGCATCACCGGCCCGCAACACCGTCACCTCGTCGAAGTGGCGGCCGGTAATCATAAGGCCGATCGGCAACCCGTCAGAGGTGAATCCGCATGGAACGGATAACGACGGCTGACCTGTTGTGTTGAACACGCCGGTGAAGTTTGCGAGTTCGGCGCCCTGCGGGGCAACGTTGCCGCCAGGCGGTGTTTCCGCTCCTGTTATGGTCGGCGTCCGCTCCGGCACAGTCGGCGTAAACAAAACGTCGACGCCCTGCATCGCCTCGGTCATCTTCGAGACGAACCAGCGACGGGCTCGCTGCGCCTGCACGTAGTCGACCGCTGCTATCGTCATCGCAGATTGCAGCCGGGCGCGTATCTCATCCGGGTAGGTGTCCGCATGCTCGCTGATGTTGTCGCGGTGCACCGACACCGCCTCGGGCATGACGAGGCCCATATTTATTTTCCGCCCGTGCGTGACCCACGGCATAGGAATCTCTACGACCTCCGCGCCGTTCGCTTCCATCATGGCGATTGCAGCGCGCACTGTGCTGTCTATCTCCGGGTCGACGTTTTCTGCGAAAAAGTAGTCTGACGGCACGCCGATGCGAAGGTCTTCCGGCCCGCGATCCAGACCAAGCGTGTAGTCGACGACCGGCTCATCCGCCGAGGCCGGATCGCGTGGGTCGTACCCGGCAAGCGCGTTCATCATGTACGCGCAGTCCGAAACGCGGCGCGCCATCGGGCCGACGTGGTCGCAACTCCAACTGAGGTCCAGCACACCGGTCCTAGACACTCGCCCGTACGTCGGTTTCAGTCCGGCAATTCCGCACATCGACGCCGGCATTCGAATGCTGCCGCCGGTATCCGTTCCGATCGCCCCGACGAGGCAGCCCGCCGCAATCGCCGCCCCCGATCCGCTGGAAGAACCGCCTGTACACCGTTCCAGGTCCCACGGATTGTGAGGATTGCCGGTGTACGGGTTCAGTCCTGTGGCACCCATGGCGTGCATGACCAGGTTGGTCTTGCCGATGATGATCGCCCCGGCCTGCCGAAACCTGCTCGTTATCGTGGCATCCGTGCGAGCTACGTTTTGCTGAAAAAGCGGCGAGCCCCCGGTGGTGGGAGACCCGGCGACGTCCACCAGGTCCTTAAGGCCCACCGGCACACCGTGCAACGGGCCCCGGTACCTCCCTGCCGTTATCTCAGCCTCGGCCTCGCGGGCGGCGCTTCTCGCACCCTCCTCGAACAACTCGAGGAACGCGTTTAACTTCGGCTCAGTTTCACGGATGCGCTCGAATGCGGCGTCCGTCACCTCGACCGGCGACAACTCGCCGCCCCTGATCAGGGATGACAGCTCGTCGATCGATGCGAATGTGATTTCGTGTGTCATCTGCCCATCGTTCCGGGCCGCCTAACCTGCCCGGCGCGGCCTGAAAGTACCCGCGGGTTCGAACTCCGATGTGTCGATTTCCCTCAATGACTCTTCCGCCCTGCGCAGCGTGGCGACATTTTCCGCGACGGCGGCGGCGTGTTCCGGGGTTATCTTCAGGCCTGCTTTCGCCGCCGCCTTCACATAATCCTCGGGCGATTCTCCGTTGTGGGTTGACCCGCCTGACATTTTCCTGACCTCGCGCGCCTGCCGGCTCCGCCAATCGGACACATTCCCGGCGCGGCCAGAGTATAGCTTGACGGCGGCCGAGTTGTGCTAGCATCGAAACTTCGATGCGAACTGCGGTAGCCCTCTCCGAACTGGTAGCAAACGCCCTCGCGGCGGCCCAGAATTCGGGTACATTGCCCCCTTCCGGCGACGCCGAGGTCAAGATCGAAATACCTCAGCAAGCCGAGCACGGCGACTTTAGTACAAGTCTGCCGTTGAGACTGGCGCGCGCCACTCGCATGGCCCCTCTCGCCATCGGCGAAGCCATAGTCGCCGCCTTGCCGGCCAACGACCTCGTTAGTCGTGCATGGGTCGCCCGACCGGGGTTCATCAACCTGGAACTGTCCAGGGACTTTATCCGCCGGCAGGTGACCGAAATCAGATCGGCCGGCGAATCTTATGGCGCAAGCGACGCCGGCGCCGGGACCCACATTCAGGTCGAATTCGTCAGCGTCAACCCGACAGGACCCCTCCACGTTGGCCACACCCGAGGCGCCGTTATAGGCAGCGGCCTCGCCAATCTGCTGGAGGTGGCCGGCTACAAGGTGCAGCGGGAGTACTACGTCAACGACGGCGGCAACCAGATGCACGTGTTCAACGAAACGCTCTACGCACGCTTCATGCAGGCGGCAGGCCGGGACGTGCCGCTGCCCGACCCAGCCTACCCCGGCGAATATCTGGTTGAACTGGCCGGGCGACTGTACGAAGAGTTCGGCGACGCGCTCTTATCGACGCCTAAAGAATCGGCAATCGCGGAATTGGCGCCTCCGGCCCTGGCTGCCACCCTCGAGCTCATCAGAAAAGACCTCGAGGACCTGGGTGTCCATTACGACCTGTGGTTCAGCGAAAAGTCACTGATCGACGACGGCCAGTTCGATCAGGCCATGTCATTCATGGACGAGCGGGGCTACCTGGCCAATCGGGACGGAGCGAAGTGGTTCCTCTCGACCAAACTGGGTGAAGACAAGGACAACGTCGTGATTCGCAGCGACGGCGGCGGCCCAACCTACCTTGGCACCGACTTCGCCTACCACTACAACAAGTACCTCATCAGGGGTTTCGACCGTGTCATAAACGTTTGGGGGGCTGACCATCACGGCCACGTTGGTCGCATGAAAGCGGTCGTCAAAGCTTTGGGCAGGGACCCGGACGACCTGGTCATCGTCATTAACCAGATCGTCAGCTTCAAGGACGGCGGCCAGTCAGTCCGCTTCAGCAAGCGGAAGGGGGTCATCGTAACCGTCCGGGAACTTCTCAATGAGGTCGGCGCCGACGCGTGCCGCTACATCTTCCTCAGCAGGTCACCCGACTCCCAGATGGAGTTCGATCTTGAATTGGCCCGGCGACAGTCGTCCGAAAACCCCGTCTTCTACGTTCAGTATGCTCACGCACGCATCCGGTCTATCCAACGTGAAGCGGAAAGCAGGGGCCTGGACTACTCAGACGGGGACGTCGCTTGCCTGGACCACCCAAGCGAGATGCAGCTGGTCAAGAAGCTCATCCGGCTACCGGACATCATCGACCACGCCGCGGCGCGATTGGAGCCTCACCACCTGCCGCACTATGCATACGACGTCGCGCGTTCCCTGCAACGGTTCTACGAAGAATGTCGGGTCGTATCGAACGATCCGTCCGAACTCGAGTTGTCGAAGGCCAGGCTTTTGCTCGTGGACGCAGCCCGCGTGGTTCTTGCCCGAACCCTTGGAATCATGGGAATGGCGGCGCCGGACCGAATGTGAGTTGCGGCGACATCCGCGCCCCCGGTTACGAGCCCCCGACCATCCTGGCGTCAGCCTTGCAGACCGGCCTCTTTGTAGCGCCCTATACGGTCAACGTACGACTTCGCCGCTCCGCGCATTAACTCTCGATGGCGGTCCCTGACGCGGCCCAAAACCCGGCCCGGCGTGCCCCGCACCAACGAACCGGCTGGAATCACCACCCGCTCCGGAATTACCGATCCGGCCGCGATCAGAGACCCCTCACCCACCTCTACTCCGTCGTTTAGTACCGCGCCGTTACCGATGAGCGCTCCGTCACCTATTAATTTCGAATGGCACACCACACCGTGCCCAATCGTCACGTCGTCCCCGATCTCCGCGTCCGCGTCTGCGTGGATCACCGTGTTGTCCTGCACATTTGACCGCGCCCCAATAACGATCTTGCCGCTGTCCGCTCGAATGACGGCTCCGGGCCAGACCGACGACTGCGGCCCCAACTCGACATCCCCGATCAAGTAAGCCGCTTCGCTCACAAAAGCCGAATCGTCAATTTGCGGCGTCTTGCCGTCGAGGCTTCTGACTGTCACGCCACCGATCCGTCAGGGAAGCCGGGGGAAGGAAAGGTCGCATTCATACGTGGTTGGGACACTCACCGAAGTAAACTCAAAGACCTGATCGGCCTTGACGGTCGCCTGATCCGGGTCACCCAGGAAAATCTCCAAGTCGGCTTCGACATCGTCAGACGTCAGTGGCCCGATGATGATGTTGCGGTACGTTCCCGCCCCAGTCGAGATAGACGGCGACTTGGCGTCGCCGATACGGGCGAACATCGGTATGCCAGCCGGACCTGGCTCGCCGTCGACCTCGAAATCTCCCTGGAAGATATACGGAAATGATGGAGGGCCGCCGGGCGGCAACTGGCTGCCGCCTTGGGTCTGCCCGCCCGCCGCGTCGGACCCGCAGGTCTCCGAAGGATGATGCGCCTCACCGCCACCGCCGCACGCGACCGCAACGGCAAGGATGATCGCCGCTGCGAACGTCGCAACCGCTCCCTGAGTTGGAAGAATCGACCGGTTCAAAACATCAAATACCAGGGTGGCTGAAGCGCCAGTTCGTCGCCTGCTCATACGCGTATGCGATCCGAAGGATCGTTGCGTCGCCGAACTGCGGGCCCAACACCTGCAATCCGACCGGCATGTTTCCCGAAAATCCGGCGGGAACGGAAATCCCAGGCAGGCCGGCTATGTTCGCCGGAACTGTGCACACATCGCTCAGGTACATCGATAACGGGTCATCGACACGCGAACCCATGGGAAACGCGACGGTTGGAGACGTGGGGGTCAGCAATGCGTCGAATTTTTTGAATGCTTCTCGGAACTCGCGGAGTATAAGAGTACGCACCTGCTGCGCCTTCTTATAGTACGCATCGTAGTAGCCCGCTGAAAGGGCATACGCGCCCAGCAAAATACGGCGTTTCACCTCCGCACCGAACCCCCGTCCCCTTGTTCGGTCCATTACTTCCCGCGAGTTGCTGGCGTCGCTCTCCGAATACCCGTACTTGAACCCGTCGTACCGGGCCAGATTGGCCGAGGCCTCTGAGGGAGCGATGATGTAATACACCGCCAGGGCGTAGTCGGTGAGAGGTAACGAAGTTTCCACCACGTGGGCGCCCAGCGCTTCGAGTTCACTGGCCGCAGACTCGAACGCGTTCCGCACTCCTGGCTCGATCCCGTCTACCAAGTATTCCCGCGGGAGTCCCAGCCGCAAACCATTCACACCCCGTTCAAGGTCCTTGGCGTACCCGTCCACCGGGCTCTTCACGGAAGTCGAATCGCGCACGTCGGGCCGGGCGATCACGTCGAGGACATCGGCGCAGTCGCGCACCTCTCTGGCGATCGGGCCGATCTGGTCAAGGGAACTTGCAAACGCTATCAACCCGTAGCGGCTGACGAGGCCGTACGTGGGCTTCATTCCCACCACCCCGCATAGTGCGGCGGGCTGCCGTATGCTCCCGCCGGTGTCCGATCCCAGGGCCGTAAAACACATCGAAGCAGCCACCGCGGCGGCCGCGCCGCCGCTGCTTCCGCCAGGGACTCTGTCTGTATCCCAGGGGTTGTGTACCGGGGAGAACGCGGAATTCTCATTCGACGACCCCATGGCGAACTCGTCGAGGTTGCCTTTCCCGACCATCACCGCGCCATCCGCCTGCAACAGTTCCACCACGGTCGCGTTGTAGGGCGGGACATAACCCTCCAGCATGCGCGATCCGGCAGTCGTGGCCACTCCGGCCGTCGAAATGTTGTCCTTGATCATCACGGGGATGCCTGTCAACGGTCCCGGACCGGCCCCAATGCCTCGAAGCCGCGTGTCGGCATCTCGGGCCTGGCTCAGCGCCAGATCGGGCGTGACCTGCAAATACGCACTCACCTGCGGATCGATCTCGTCGATCCGGTCGAGGACCATCTGCGTGAGCTCAACAGCCGAAATCTGTCGTCCGGCCAGCATCTCCCGGGCCTTGTGAGCCGACATGAAAATGGGAGAGATTCTCGTCTCGCCGCGCATCGCCACGTTGGCTGTCCCTACTCCAGAACCGGCTTTACGCGAAGAAATTCGCCGTCGTGGTCTGGCGCGTTGGCCACCGTCTCATCGCGCATGAAGGATCTGCCCTGTTTATCGGGGCGGGTAACGGAGTGAATGTTTGCCCAGTGGCCCGTCTGCTCCACGCCATCCGTCGGAACCTCGGCCAATGACCGAAATCGGTCCAGGATGTCGGCAAGTTGGGACCGCATGTCATCCACTTCCGCGTCGGAAAGTTCGAGACGAGCGAGGGATGCTATATGTCGGACATCAGCCGCAGAAAGGGCTTCCAATTGGGCTCCCACAGTAAACGGCGATTTTGACACGCCGTAGTGACTGGCCAAACGGCCCGGCGGCCAGATCATCAAGAGATGCGTCTGGTCTACGGGCCGATACGCGGCGTCAAGTATATGGCCCGCGGCCGGGCCCGGCCAGATTGACACCGCAAATACGGGATCCTTAGAATCCACCACAGGCCGCCTCGGCCCTTTAAACTATGCGGGCCGCCTGATCACTCCTGAGGCGCACCGCCATCTTCCACACGCACCCGCCAACTCCAAGCAATCGCGAACGCGCCAGCGACGTTCGGTCGGGATTGGCACCCCAAATTTCAGGCACGGCCCTGCAAGAGGATCTCTATACGTTGTCTATTTGCGCGCGCGCTGCGGATGCGCGCAGGCGGGCGCGCGATCGGGCCACTCACGGTAGTACGCGGCGGCGCAGCCTGAAACCCAGAGCAAGTCTATTTTCGCGGCGGCCGCAGCCATGACGAAATACATCTTCGTGACCGGTGGTGTCGTGAGCGGCCTCGGCAAGGGCATCATCGTCGCGTCTATAGGTCGGATGCTAAAAAGCAGGGACATCAGTGTCTCATTGCTCAAATTGGACCCGTACCTGAACGTCGACCCCGGCACGATGTCCCCTTATCAACATGGCGAGGTGTTTGTTACCGCAGACGGCGGGGAGACGGACCTGGACCTGGGCCACTATGAACGATTCGTCGACGTCAATCTCACCAGTCGTTCGAACGTCACTGCCGGCCAGATCTACAGCGATGTCATCTACAGAGAACGCAAGGGCGACTATCTCGGCGGCACCGTGCAGGCCGTCCCCCACGTAACCAATCTCATCAAAGAGCGGATCGGTCTGCTGGCCAACGAGACCGGGGCCGAGGTCATCGTGGTAGAGGTCGGTGGCACCGTTGGCGACATCGAAGGCCAGCCGTTCGTGGAGGCGATCCGCCAGATGCGAAACGAGGTCGGCAGGTCAAACACCTGCTACGTCCACGTGACCCTGCTGCCGTACCTGGGAGCGACCGGCGAACTAAAGACCAAGCCCACACAGCACAGCGTCCAGACGTTGCGCGGCATGGGGATACAGCCCGATGTCATCGTCTGCAGGGCCGACTACCCTGTAGACACCCCGGTCCGCGACAAAATATCCCTTCACTGCGATGTTCCCGTGGGCAACGTGATCGGCCTGCCCACCCTCGACAACGTTTATGAATCGCCGCTCGTGCTCGAAGATGAAGGGCTTGGCCGAATCCTCGAAGACTCCGTCGACCTGCCGTCGATCGAACCCGACATGAAACTATGGCAGGACGTAATCGACCTGGCCAGGGAGCCGGGGCAGGAGCTCAAGATAGCCGTGGTCGGCAAATACGTCGACCTGCATGACTCCTATATATCCGTGCGCGAGGCCCTCTATCACGCAGGCCTGTATCACCGGCGGGACATCGTCGTCCATTGGTTGGCGGCCGAGCAGGTGGAGGACGAAGGTCCCGACAAGCTCCTGGCC
>JAKZUY010000300.1:0-2837 GCA_047516345.1 Dehalococcoidia bacterium
ATTTAGGTTTGCGGTATGGCTTGGTACGGCCGCTGGGAGTGAACCTGGCGGTGATAGGCAAAGTGAGGACCACATGGCGTCGGAGATAGTTGGATACGGGGATTTTCGTTACGAAATGGCAACGGACTGGCCGAAGATGCCTGAGTTCTGGGAGTTCACGCTTTGCTCGGACGTGGCCGTCGACTCGCGAGATCGGATTTGGGTTTTCAGTCGCGGCAAACACCCTGTCAGCACGTGGACTGCCGACGGCGACTTTGTCGGGTCGTGGGGCGAAGGGGACTACAACGATCCTCACGGGATATTCATCGATCCGGCCGACAATATCTGGCTGACCGACTCCCAAATCCACGTCGTCGAGAAGCGCCAACAGGACGGCGCGCTGCTGCTTGAGTTGGGCACTCGCGGCCGGGCGATGCCCACGACGTCCCAAAAAGGCGACAACGGAGACCCGTTCAATATGCCGAGCGGTGTGTCACTGAACTCCGCCGGCGACATATACGTGTCGGACGGCTACGGGAATCGCCGGGTGCACTGTTTTTCGTCGACCGGCGAACTCAAGTTTTCCTGGGGCCGCTCGGGCGCCGGTCCGGGCGAGTTCGCGCTACTCCACAACATCGGCATTGACAAGGACGGCCGGGTGTTCATCTGCGACCGTGAGAACAGCCGCATCCAGATATTCACTCCGGGCGGCGACTTCATCGAGGAATGGAACGATGTTCTGAGCCCCGGCGACGTCTACATGAGCCCGGACGACCTGGTCTACGTGGCTGAGCAAGGCGCGCCCTCCGGGGTGTCCATTTTCACCCTGGGCGGTGAGCTGATCTCAAGGTGGCGCGGCTCGCCGGACGGCGTCCTCGAGGCGCCACACGGCATCTGGGCCGCGTCGAACGGCGACGTGTACGTGGCTGAGATCGGCACCCAGGGGCACGGCCAACGGGTGCGTAAATTCGCGCGGATTCGTTGACCGCCGCGGGCGGCATCGCGCCACAGCACTAAATCAGCGCGGGTGTCGGGCCGAGGTCAGATAGAACGGGCTTCCAGCCACTCCCTGGTTATTTCCAGGCCGAAGCCGGGCGCGTCGGACGGAGTGAGGTAGCCGTTCTTGATGACGGGGGTTCCCGGCAGGACGACCATCTCCTCCAGCGGAACACCCGGAGGGGCGACACCTTCTGAACGCTCGCCCCAGACGATTGCCGGCATGGCATACGTGAGGTGCTGTCCGTACGGGTAGTTCATCCCTCCGTGCGAGATCATCGACAGGCCGTGGGCTTCAGCGAGATGGGCGATCCGCACGCTGGCCGATATGCCGCCGACCCACTGCACGTCCGGCTGAAGGATGTCCACGAGACCGTTCGCCGCGGCGTGGGCGAAGGGGTAGATGCTGTACCAGTGCTCGCCGGTCGCAAGTGTCGCGCCCGGCAGACGCTGCCTAACCCTGAAGTAGCTGCCCAAGTCTTCCGGCCGCAGATAGTCCTCGAGCCACTTGATTCGATACGCCTCTAGCATTCCTGAGAGCCTGACGGCGTATTCGGCGTCGGGCGAGGTCCATGCATCCACCATGAGTTCGACTTCATCGCCGATCTGCTCACGGGCGCGTGCCACTATCCCCTCGTTCTTGCGGAGGCCTTCGAGGCCGTCGTCAGGTCCATACTGCAAGAAGACCTTCACGGCGCGGAATCCCAGTTCGAGAAACCAGTCGATGCTGTTTTCGAGCCCGTATCCGGCGTCTGTCGCGCTTGCGTAGCAGAAGATGCGGTCCTTTTGCGGTCCCCCGAGGAGTTCGTACACGGGGCGGCCGAGTAACTTGCCCTTCAGGTCCCATAGCGCGTTGTCGACTGCGCTGATGGCGTAGCTCGCGATGCCGGCCGTGCCGTACTGGGCGGTTGATCGCTGCATCACATCCCACAGCCGCTCCGTGGCAAAGCAGTTTTGGCCCGTCAAAGTTGGGCCGAGGTGGTCGTTGATGATGCTCGTCACGGGTCCGTGGTGGATCGTGAAACCTATGCCGAACGTGCCGTCATCCGCCGTGACGACACAAGCTGTTCGTCCCCAGCCGCGCGGCGACCAGTCGGGCCGCTGGAAATCTCCGTAACGACGCATCGGGCTGACCATCTCGGGCGCATCAGTCAGTCTCGGCACGCGCGGCGCGGTCCTGGGCTGCGGGTGAAGATCGACGGGGACTGCCCGTATGTCTGCGATTTTCATCTGATACTCCGTGTTACCTGTAACCAGCTGGGAGATGACAAAGAAAACGCGCGCGGGTGGATGTCATCGTGTTACGCAATGATTCCTTAGTAATCCGGAGTGAACTCCGGCTCCTTGCCGTTCTGGATGTAGTTGCGGGCTTGCGGCATGGTGATGAAGCGGTAGTCGCCTCGCAGAGCGTAGACCCGGCCGTTGGCTACCCTCACGCCCAGCTTGATGACCCGACCTGCGAGGGCCGACAGGTTCTTGCCGTCGCGCCACGCCGGCGTCCAGCCAATCGAGTCGCCGTGGAACGCCTCGCAATCAGCGTACGTATAGCCTTCGATCTGATTTCCGAGGTGGTCGGTAACCTGCACCAGGATCTCGCCGTCAGGGGCATCGACGTTTATCGACGCCTCTCCCCTGCCCCACAGTATCCACTTGGTGGTGAATTCGCCGGTCCCACCGGGCGGCTCAAGGTAGACGAATCCGTCTCGACGCAACTCGTGCAAGAGGATCGACCCCTGCCCGCTGGACGGATCGGCCCTGAACTGGGCGTGCTCCCCTTTTGACGCGCTGGAATAGATGCGCAGCGTGTCTCCGACCTCCGTCATGGAGGAGGGGTAGATGCAACCGGACGATGGGTCGCCTGG
>JAKZUY010000301.1:0-2542 GCA_047516345.1 Dehalococcoidia bacterium
GCACACCGCGACACTCATATCTTCGGTGGATTGGGGTTTAGCATGGCCCTCTGGCCATCGAGAGGCGCATCATGAACTTGCGGGTAGTCGAGAAAGCCATCGCCCACTACACCAACAAGGAACGGCTACGGCGCAACCTGCGAAAAGTGCGCCGTAGCGGGACTCTTGTAAAGGCCACGCGCGGGCACGCCGAATGGTGCGCTGGCCGCAATCGCATGACCCATACGGGCACCGGAGGCACTCAGCCTTGGCAACGAGCTCGCCACGCGGGATACCCGTCCCAAGGGGTCTCCGAGAACATGTGGCAGCAACACGGGCAAAACAACACGACCTATGGCAGCAAGTTCCGCTGGCGCAGCGACTGGCAGTTCGGTAAGGCGGCGGTCATTACCTGGATGAACAGCCCGGGTCACCGGTCCAACCTGCTGGACCCTCGATGGACCGACATCGGCGTCGGTTTGTCGCGCCGTAATGGCCATACCATGCTGGTGCAGATGTTCGGAGACCGGCCGGTCCCGCCGCTCAAGATGAAGGTGCCGTCAGTGAAGCAATCCAGTAAACCGCAGGGCGGGCCGTATAGCCACTTCCACAATTGGTCGTTCCATACTCACCACAATCGGCCCAAAGGCGGCAATCACTACCGCGCCGTCCGTCGAAGACAACGGCCGTGGCGTATCGCGTTTTGGGTTGTGCTCATGGGGGTACTCATTGCGACTGGGGTGATGATGGCCGCAAGGTACGACGCGTTGCCCAAGGTTGCCATGACCATCGACTCAACAGCAACGGAGGTTCGGGCAAGCAACCAGGAAAGAAGCGCAACACGAACGGCGCAAGTGAGGATTGATGAGCGAACTCGCGTTGCTGATGTTGCCCTCCGGGCGGAGGCTACGGTGTCAGAGCTAGAACGGAAGGTACACGCAGGCATCAACGCCGCGCGCGTCAACAACGGTGGCTCGGCGCTCGAGTGGGACGATGGCTTGGCGTCCATCGCCAGAGCACATAGCGACGATATGACCAACCGTAACTACTTCAGCCACGACACCCCCGAAGGCATGGACCCAACGGATCGGTTGCATCGGGCAGGCCTAAATTGTCGGAAAGGATACCGCTACGGCATCGCCGAGAACATCGCTATAGAGACATCCCTCGGCAACATGGAACAGACGGCTACTGAAGCCGTGAACGGCTGGATGAACAGTCCTGGCCACCGGCGAAACCTACTGAACAGAGAATATTCTACTACCGGAATTGGCGCATCCTTCGGCACTTGGCGAGGCTACAAGTCCGTCTATTTAACCCAAGTGTTTTGCTGAACACTGATCCTCAAAAAGTTCTGCGGTACGGCACTCAAACAGTTGCCGTCCCGCTGCCAACGGCGGGCTGTCAGTGAGCCGGCGGGCCTACATGGCAAGGCCCAAAAGCACAGGTCGCTGAAAAACTTCTCGTTGGAATCCTTGCAATGGATCGCCTGCCCGGGCCGTCCGTCTGGCCAGCGATGGCGAGGTCCGTCAGAAAACAACAATCACCGCGCCCTGCTGGGCGCGAAAGGAGGTGATTGACCGGGAAACCACAAACTGATATTGATCAAAATCGCCACGCGCCCAAGGTGGTACATAGTCCTTGGCGATCACTGGCTCAATGTCCGCGGCGTTTCACAAGTTTCCCTGAAACAACCCAACTTGCCGCTTTGCAATTAGCCAAGTCAGCAGGGTTCGTAGCTGACGAGACACTGAGTTGGCCCCGGGCAGGATCCACGTCGCAGTGGCTGCCTGGAGCACACCAGGACATCACCAACGGCTGCGCCTTCCCGGTCTGTGGTGCCACTGGCTGGACCAAACGGATTACAACACCGTGGTGGATCGGACCAGGTATTAACGCCGGAGCACGGCGTGCATACCGTTATTACGGAAAACTGAATAAGCGCGGCCGCTATTCAGTTTTCGAGAAGAACTCGTAATAACGCAGCGGCTCGGCTTGGGCGATGGTCGAGTCGACTAACTCACGTGCTTCGTGCTCAAGCGCCATAGCTTGCACCGTGTTTTGAGTTTCATGCTGTCTTTGCGCTATCTGCCGGAGACGTTGCATCAGCACGCCGCGGCCGGTGAGGTCCATGGCGTCGGGAGCGCTGGGGCTGTCCGGCGCAGGTTTCGACTTGCCCTTGCCGCCGAACGGCGGGTCTTCCTCCTGCAGGATGGCGATCTCGTCGGCGATGAACTGGGCGCTCAGCTGGGTCTGGATCTCCTCTGCCTCGGGGAGAGCGGCCAGCATGTCGACGAAGGCGTCATCCAGCCCCCACATCAAGCGGACCTTGCGACGACGGCATGCGGCGATGATGTCGTCGTTGGGGGCCATGTGTATGCGCAGACAGTGAATCCAGCAAACGCTGGACCTGGTCGGCAGTCCAGTAATGGGGAACTTCCATGATGGCAGAGTACACCTAAACGAACTCTGCCAAAAGGCCGACCTGTCAGCAGTTTCGCCCCGAACGACGACAACGGCCAGAAGGCCAAAAATGGCAGAGTTGGGTGCAAACTCTGCCATC
>JAKZUY010000302.1:0-5203 GCA_047516345.1 Dehalococcoidia bacterium
GCAGCGCCCAGGACGGCAGGCGACGAGGTCAACGTCGTCCCCGCCTCCTCCATCCTTCTTAAAGCGGCCTCACCGTCGCCGGGACTGGCGTCTACCGCGCCGACAGCGTCCGTCAACACGTATGTATCGAACCCGAATGCGCAGGCGTCCAGCGCCGTATGCAACACGCAATAGTCTGTAGCAAGACCGCACAAAAAGACCCGCTTGATGTTCAGATTGCGCAGTTGTTCGTCGAGGTCGGTGCCCTTAAATCCGGAATAGGCGTCGACTTCCAGATCGAATCCCTTTTGGACGATGGTTGTGCCGGCGGGAAGAGTGAGAGCGGGGTGGAACTCGGCGCCCTTGCTGCCTACAACACAGTGGGGCGGCCACGGCCCCCCATTTTCGATGAACGAGGAGTGGGCGTCAGGGTGCCAATCCTGGGTGGCGAAAACTCTTACGCCGTTGGAACTGAACCTGGCGCCTGTCTTCGAGGCCTTGGCAGCCACCTCGGCGCCGGATTCGACGGGCAGAGTACCGCCGGGGCAGAAGTCGTTTTGCACGTCGACGATTATCAGGGCGTCTGTGTCATTCAGTTGCATTCGGTGACCCCCTGGCTCGTAACGGGACCAACCAGTGCGAAAAGGGTGAATTCACACTCCGCTGGTTGCGACGCGTCACGCCCCTCTACGCTTGACGAAGAAACGGGTTGTTGATTCGCTCTTCGGCAATAGTGGTCGACGGGCCATGGCCCGGCAGTACTTTTGTCTCGCCGTCCAACACGAGCAACTTTTCTCGTATCGAAGCCAACTCCCGGGGACCGTCTCCGCCGGGGAGATCATATCGTCCAATGCTCTGCTTAAACAACGTGTCGCCGGTAAAGACCGCTGTCTCCAGCCGGTAACATACGCTGCCGGGCGTATGTCCCGGCGTGGCCAACACCTCGATGTTCGCTGCCCCTACTTCCATTATTTCGCCGCCTGATAATTCGCAGTCGGGTGCCGGAGGCCTGGCATAGTCAGTCAGCACGCCGGTGAGCCAGGGTGGAGGGTTGACCGCCTCGTTAACGTCACCTGCGCCAATCCCGAAACTTGCGTTGAACTCGTTGACAATGTCCGCAACGCCGCCGGTGTGATCGGCGTGACCGTGCGTACACAGGACGTGTCGCGGCACGAGGCCGCGTGCCCGTATTTCAAGAACAATACGCGGGCCTTCTGCCCCGGGGTCGATCACCAGACACTCGGCGCCGTCCTTCACGCCCCCGGGGACGACGATGTAGCAATTTGTGGAGAGCGCGCCGACGGCTATTGTCAGAATGTCCATAGTCAAGTCCAGGGGCGGGCCGCATTGGTCCATTGAGATAAAACGCGATTTCGCACGGCTAATTGGTCCGTCACACCGGTGGTCCGCGCAGAACGCTATCACTTGCCGCCAACACAGGACCTCGGCGGTTGCAACGCGGTCCTGAAAATTGCGTCAATCGTTCTTTGCCATCTCCTGTAAGCGGTACAGGGTATTGATCGCTTCGAGCGGCGTCATCTGTGTGACGTCTATGTTCAGGAGTTGGTCGATTACCCCCGAACCTGCGGAAAACAGATTCAACTGGGTAACCTGCTCCGAGGGCTTTCGATTGTCTTTGGCGTCTTTTGACTTGGCTTCCAGCATTTCGAGTATTTGCCAGGCTCGCGAAACAACCGACCGTGGTAGCCCGGCCAACTGGCCGACGTGGACTCCGTAGCTCCGGTCCGCGCCGCCCGGGACGATCCGGTGCAGGAAGACGATCTTTCCGCCCTCGTCCGAGACCGCCACCCGGTAGTTCGCCGCTCTCGGCAACTCGTCCGCCAGTTCCGTCATCTCGTGGTAGTGGGTGGCGAACAACGCCCTGCAGCCCAGCCGGGGGTCGTTGTGAATGTGTTCTGCAATGGCACGGGCGATCGCCAGGCCGTCGTATGTGCTCGTGCCCCGACCCAGTTCGTCGAATATGGCGAGGGACCTCGGCGTTGCCTGGTTCAATATCGCAGCAGCCTCGACCATTTCGATCATGAACGTCGATCGCCCGCCGGAGATGTCGTCACTAAGGCCGGCCCGCGTGAAAATGCGGTCCACCAAACCGACCCGCGCCGAGTCCGCGGGAATGAAACTGCCAACGTGAGACAGCAGCGTAAGCACGGCAGTCTGCCGGATGTAGGTGGACTTACCCGACATGTTGGGACCGGTGATGATCAGGATCTGGTCGCCCGAATTTGATACGTCCACGTCATTGGGCACGAATCGCCCGGCCCCAAGCGCCGCCTCGACCGCAGGGTGCCGGCCGCCGCCGATCTTGATCTGATCTCCGCTATCGACCGTCGGCCTGATCCATCCATGATCTGCCGCCACCTCCGCGAGTGAGACCAAAACGTCGATCTCTGCGAGGGCCGCTGCGGTGGACATGATTCTCTGGCCATGTGCTGAGACATCCCGGCAAACCCTGTTGAAAATCGCCCGCTCGATCTCGTTGATCCGCTCGCGGGCGTTCAGTATGCGCACCTCGAGCTCTTTCAGGCCCGGCGTGATGTAGCGCTCCCCGTTCACTAGTGTCTGGCGGCGTTCAAACTCCGGTGGAACGCGATCCAGATTGGGTCGCGACACCTCGATGTAGTAGCCGAAAACCTTGTTGTACCCGACCTTCAGCGACTTGATACCGGTGGTTTTCCGCGCCTCCGTTTCTATTCCGACAATGTGCGAACGCGCCTCGCCAGCGAGACTTCTCGTCTCATCCAGATCGGCGTCGAATCCGCGCCTGATGGCCATCCCGTCCCCAAGCGACGCCGGAGGGTCGGGAGCGATAGCAGATTCGATGACCGCCACTGCGTCGTCACATGACTTCAGGTCCGCTGGGATCGATGCTTGCCCGTTCGATCTTCCACCCAGCGCCCCTATGATCGCCGGGACCTGGGACAGCCCGCGTCCGATAGAGGCGAGGTCGCGCGGCGTCGCCCGGTCGGCTCGCAAGCGGTTGGTCAGCCGTTCCAGGTCCGGTACCTGTCTGAGGGCGTCGCGAAGTTCCGCTCTCATGATCGGGTCGCCCACGAACCTTTCGACCGCGTCCTGACGCCCGGCCAGTTCCTCGAGTTTCATCAGGGGTCTCGCCAACCACGCCTTGAGTAAACGGGCGCCCATGGCGGTGCGAGTACGGTCAACCGTATTCAACAGCGTGGCTGCTCCAGCCTGCTCCGATCTTGATTCGAGCACCTCCAGGTCTCTCAGGGCCCGGCGGTCCAGCTTCACGTACTCCGTGGGCGATTCTGTTCGGAGGGAAGTGATCTGAGGCAGCGCCCCAAGCTGAGTCTCCCGCAAAAAGGCCAGCGCCTCGGCAGCGGCCAATATGGCCAGCGGCTTGTTGTCGCATCCGTACGCTTCAAGCGTGGCAACTCCAAAGTGGGATTTGAGATTGTCCGACGCAAGTTCATGGTCGAGACGGAATGCGTCCAGTTCTCTCAATATGGTCCCGTCGCCGTTTGCGATTTCGACGAGGCCCCGCGAAACGTCGTCGACAAGCAGTTCGGTCGGCGCCAGCCGCTCCACTTCGTCTCGCAGTTCGGCCGCGTTCATCTCCTGCGTCACGAACTCGCTCGTCGAAATGTCGATATAGGCGAAGCCGGCACGTCGACCGTCGGACACCGCGGCGGCGAGGTAGTTGTTCCTGCTGCTGTCAAGAATGTCCGGTTCTAGCACCGTGCCCGGAGTCACCAGCCGAACGACCGCGCGATCGACGATCCCTTTCGACTTTGCCGGATCGCTCACCTGCTCGCATACGGCGACCTTCAGGCCTGCGTTTACGAGTTTGCCGAGATGGGATTCCAGCATCTGATGGGGAAACCCGGCCAGATGGGAGCGCGCCCCGCCGCCCACGTCCCGGCTCGTCAACGACATGTCGAGTACCTCTGCGAGGATACGTGCGTCGTCGTCGAACGTCTCGAAAAAATCGCCCATCCTGAACAGGAGGAGGGCGTCAGGATGCTGTTGTTTGAACTTCAGATATTGGCGGCGGCCGGGTGAAAGCCGTGCTGTACGTGGCATGGTCCGCCAATTCTAGCCTCAGAAGGCCAAAGAGTCGGGGGCGCCGGCGTATGTACGAAAGGAGGGTCGCCAATCAGGACCGAGTACCGACACCCAGGGGAATTGGGGAGACGCGCATACGACGACAGAGCCTTGCGCTCGGTCGCCGCGTTACGCAGGCGAAGAAATCGCTGCTTTTTGACGCGACCCGCACGGATCAGTAGCGGACCGACATGGTGTCGGTGGCCCGCCAGCGGAATTCGCGTATGGACGCGCCGTCAGGCACCTCGAACACCATGTGCCCGTGTATCTGTTCGTTGGAGTTGAGAGTGAGGCTGCCCCATACCGGTATGAAGTCATCGAAGGACAGAGCCTGGCTGTAGGATTCGGTCGGGCTAGCCCTGTCAATCACGTCGACGGGCTTCACCCCGTCGTTAACGTCCACCAACCGGACCTCCGCAGCGTCGCCGTCAACAACCAGTCGCACCGAGCCTGAGGTCGCGTTGATAATCGTGACCTCTACAATCGCCATCACAGTATTGGAATCGATCGGCTCAATCGCCCATTCATGTTGCTGACCGCTGGTGTCGAGTCCCACGTAGTGGACGGCATCCTGAAAAATCGGCTTCTCCGCCCTCATCCACAATGTGCGTCCCTTGACGTAGAGCGGGTCGACCGCGTCGCTGCTAATGAGTATGAACGGTACGAGTGCAGCAGCGGCAATAATGGAGATCGCAGCCAGGCCAATCAAAACCCACGGCTTGTTCTCTCGCGGAACCCGCAACTGGCGCCTGGCCAGGACGACGCCGTCTTCGTCGACGTCTACGTACTCGCTGCCGGAGGTGCCGCGAAAGGACTTGATCGGCACGTATTCGATCGTGACCCGGACGATGCGGGCCCCCATGAACTCAGCGGCGGTGACGATCCAGTCCATGTCGATCTTCGACAGGCGAGGGCCGTAGGCGTACTTGTTGTCCGCCACGTACTTTAGTGCGGCGTCTTCCTGCAACGGAAACCGCGCGCGGTCGGGTTCTTCAGGAGACGAACCGCCGTCAACATCCTCTGCTGCAACAGGGCCCGCGTCCGCGGCTGCGTCCTGTTCCGGGCCTTGCGATTCGGTGTCCCGATCGCGATTTTCTTCAGTCATTGGCAGGTTTCCCCGTCGATTCGGATTCGGTCGTTG
>JAKZUY010000303.1:0-2641 GCA_047516345.1 Dehalococcoidia bacterium
AGAACAGACGCCCGAGGAGATAGGCAATCTGGTGGCGTTCCTGGTGTCTGACGACGCGAGTTCCATAACGGGTCAGTCAATTCATATCGACGGCGGCCAGAGGATGATCTGAGGACGCCGGCAACCCTGCCAACCGGGCGAGGCCAAAGGCGGGTTTCAAACCTCCGCACGATCTGAATTGGCGGCGTAATCGAGACAGAAGGACAGCAGAAAAAGATGAAGATTACGGACCTTACGCTCACTCTATTCAAATGGGAAGGTATACCCCAGCAGCTCCCCAAGCGGCACACGGGTCGTTTGAGTGGGACCAGCCAGATCGGGCTCCTGACCATCAAGACGGATGATGGGGTCCAAGGCCACGCCTTCCTGGGATCTTCCGGCCACAGTGCTGAGATGGACGCCCGGTCTCTCATCCACTACCTGAAACCGGTCGTCATGGACCAAAACCCGCTCGACCGGGAAAGGTTGCATGAAGCGATGGCCAACCTCTACCGAAACACCACGATGCGAGCTATTGGCGCAGTGGACGTTGCGCTCTGGGACATTGCTGGCAAGATCTCCGGCCTGCCGATTCACCAACTTCTCGGCTCCTACCGGGACCGCATCCCTGCCTACGCCAGTTCGCCGCGCCTTGGGTCTGCGGAAGAATACGCTGAACAGGCGACGGAAATTCAGGCCGCCGGCTGGGCGGCGTACAAGATCCATCCTCCCGCCATCGATATCAAGGAGGACATCGAGATCTGCCGGGCCGTACGGGCAGCGGTCGGCGACGACTATCGGCTTATGTTGGACTCGATCTGGGCATACGACTATCCGCAAGCGCTCGAAGTCGGTAAAGCAATCCAGGACCTCGGCTACTACTGGTATGAAGATCCTTTGGCCGAGGACGATCTCTACAACTACGTCAAGCTTCACGCCCATCTCGACATTCCTCTTATGGCGACGGAGCATTCTCCGGGCGGATTCACGGCGTACGCTCCGTGGCTCGTATCGCAAGCGACCGACTACCTGCGAGGCGACGTGGCCGTGAAAGGGGGAATCACCCCGGTGATGAAGACGGCGCACCGGGCCGAAGCTTTCCACATGAACTATGAGATTCACCACGGGGGCAACTCACTGAACAACGTTGCGAACCTGCACGCCATCATGGCGATCAAGAACACCGAGTACTTCGAGGTGCTCCTGCCATCGGGAGCGCAAAAGTACGGGTTGGTGGAGGATATCGAGCCGGATGAGAACGGCATGGCGCACGCGTTCAACGAACCCGGTTTGGGTGCAAAGATCGACTTCGATCTGATTGAACGCAATAAAGTGGCAGTGTTGACCTGACGATGTTGACAGCCGGATTCGCAGTTCGGAATCCGGCCCGACGCGAGGTTCCAACCTGAATTAGAAGGAGCGCGCAGGTGGAAGAAGCAACAACGGGTCCCGAGGCTTACGTTGAACAGGACGTAATGATTCCGATGCGGGACGGCGTGCGCCTTGCCGCCGATATCTACTTGCCCGCAGCGGACGGCTGCGGGCCGGCGGCTGGACGGTTTCCAGCCCTGCTGATACGTACGTCCTGGGATAAATCAAACGAGGAATGGGATGCGGTCCGCACCTACTACCCGGGCCGCGGGTACGCGCTCGTCATTCAGGACCTGAGGTCCCGGTTCAAGTCGGAGGGTGACGGACGCTACTACCACACGGCAAACCCGTGGGAAGGCGAAGACGGCTACGACACGGTCGAATGGATCGCCGCCCAACCATGGTGCAGCGGCCCGGTGGGCACGCTCGGCAGCTCCCACCGGGGTATCGTGCAGACGGTGATGGCGTTGCATCGGCCTCCGCATCTCGGCGCGCAGTGGGTGGAACAGGCGCCTACGAACATCTACGCCCACGAAGCGCGTGAAGGCGGCGCTATGGCGCTGCACATGGCCGCTGCCATCCACAACCACGCGCTGGACGCACAGGAGCTTCGCGATAACCCCGAGGGTGTACGCCGGGTGATCGAGACGTTTCGCAACATGGGCGAGTGGCTGGCCAGTACGCCATGGCGGCGCGGCGAGACAGGCCTGGCGGACGCCCCCTGCCTGGAGGAGACACTCTTCAACTACTACCAGCGCGGCGAGTACGACGAGTGGTGGGCAAACGAAAACAATGACCAGGAACCCCACCTCGACCGCCATGCAGATTTGCCGGTAGCCGTCTCGGGGGGCTGGTGGGATCCGTTCGCAGATGCGTCGGTGAATCTGTTTGCCGGGTTGAAGCGGCGCAACGCGAGCCCAGTTCGCCTGGTGATGGGTCCCTGGGCGCATGGCGGGATGCGCAGCGACGCGACTCATGAGGGGGACGCAGATTTCGGCGCAGGCGCCCCGTGGGGTATGGCAGAGTTCAATCGCGTAAGAGGACTCTGGTATGACCGGTGGCTGAAGGGAGAAGAGAATGATGTCGAGAATGAACCGCCGGTACTGATCTTCGTGATGGGAGGCGGCGACGGAACCAGGAACGCGGATGGCCGTCTAAACCATGGCGGGGTGTGGAGAACCGAGCAGAATTGGCCGATTGCGAAGACAAGGCAGTGGCAGCTTTACATGCGCCGCGATGGCGCGCTGAGCGAGGATGCGCCGGACTCAGACGAGCCGCCGCTCATCTATAC
>JAKZUY010000304.1:0-4357 GCA_047516345.1 Dehalococcoidia bacterium
GCCGTTGGGTACCCGGTTGCGATTCGCAGCCCTTCGGCAAGGGCTTTGGCCACCTCTGAATCGCCGCGTTTGGACGACATTTTGAGCACCGCTTCGAGGAGTCTGCCGGACCCCGACTCCGTTTCGCGCCAATCGAGCGCCTGTTCTTTTGCCCGACGTTCCCGGAATCGACTTTCGGCGGTGAAGGCCACTATGCCGGCCAACATAACGGGGCTGATAGCGAGCGCCGCGATCAATCCCGGCTCTGGTATGGGGTGAAATGCGAGCGCAGCCGACATGGCGATCAGCCCCGCGGCAGCGGCGGTATACGCTCCGTTTCGGCCGAGAACGTGCGCATAGTGCGGCACCAGCATCAGGGGCAGGACGATCGCCGGGCTTACCAGCCCAAAAACTGCCAAGGCAAGCGCCGCGAGGCCCGTTTCGGCAACCAGCATTCCGTAGATCCATCTGTCTGAACGGCACCGGTCAAGAATTACGAGCCTTACGACCAGGAAGAACGCGACATACAGGGCCGGAACGAAAGATATCTCGGCGACAGGCAATTGGCCGAACGAAAATAAACCAGCCGCCCCCAGCGCCAGGGCCGTTACGGCGCCTCGCACAGGCCATGTTCGGCGTTCAGATTCTCGGAACTGGTCGTACGTTTGCATCGGTTTTCAGCCTACCAATTGGCAAACTTCCAGCGCACGTAAGGGAACTGGCGAGTTTGGGGCAGAAATGTCGGCGAGCATAAATCCCGACAGTTTGACGATTTATTGGTAATTGGGTGTCATCATCCGTAGAATTCATTCGAACCTTTATGCCTGAAACCCGCCGATCCGGAAAAAATAAGAGACCTGGGTTGCTAGCGCGCATCACTCGCGTCTTCAAAAACAGCAGCCCTGCCCCGAAATCTCCCGAAACCGATGGCGCTTCCGATCGGGAGTCCCCGAAGCGCCCACGCCGCGCCCGCCCGGAAAGACCGGCGGCGGCGAGTTCCCGCACACCGGAACGCCAAGACCAACGTCGCGGTGAACGCGGTTCGCAACGAAGAAGAAGGGCTTCGGGGGAAGCCCGGGGGAGAGTTCCGGCGGATTCGGCCTCTGAGCCCCGTTCCGGACGCAGCAACGGCCGATTACGACGAGAGAGGGTTGCGGGGGAAGGTCGTGATGGCTATCAGAGGGAATCAGTAACCGACCCTCGTCCCCGCCGGAGCGACGGCCGAACGGAACGTGAGAGGGGTCCGAGTGGGGGAAGACGTAGAAACCGGGCAGGCACAAGCGACAGGCGCGCCGACGTCCGACCTGACCGTTCCGACCGAACTGACCGCCTTGACCACATTGCCCGCCCACCGATCAATGTAACCGGGCCACGCGGCGAAAATCCGCCGCGTGATGTCGCGTGGGGTGACTTGAAAGTGTCGTCCCCCATTGCGGAGTCACTGGCCGCGATGGGCTACGAGTCCCCGTCGGAGGTACAGTCGCGGTCGATCCCGCCCCTTCAACAAGGCAGGGATATGGTGGGTCAGGCGGTGACAGGATCCGGCAAGACGGCCGCGTTCGGCGTGCCGATGTGCGAACTGATCGATACGTCATCGCGTGAGGTCCAGGGGCTTGTTTTGGTTCCAACGCGGGAGTTGGCCATGCAGGTAACCCGCGAGATATCGAAGATCGGCGAAGCCCGTGGAATACAGGTACTGGCGGTCTACGGCGGCCAGCCCATTGCGAGGCAGATTCGCGTACTGGAGGACGGGGCGCCCATCGTAGTCGGGACCCCCGGACGGATCAAGGACCACATGAGCCGCCGGACGCTTGACCTCGGCTCGGTAAAGTTTGCTGTATTGGATGAAGCTGACGAGATGCTGGACATCGGCTTTGCCGACGACATGGAATACATCCTGCGCTACACACCAAGTTCCCGTCAGACGGCCCTCTTCTCGGCAACTATTCCCGGGTTCCTGATGAGGTTGATAGACCGCTACTTGCAAGACCCCGAGTGGGTGAGACTGGTGAGCGGGTTTGGCGCCACGGACACGGTCGACGAGGTCGATCAGTGCTATTTCGAGGTGGCGGAGAGAGACAAGCCGGACGCGGTCCACGAGGTCATGACCGGTATTGAAGACGGTTCGCAGGTGCTGATTTTCCGACGTATGCAAATAGGTGTCGATCGGCTGGCACGGGATCTGAAACGTTTCGGGCATCCTGCGCAGGGGATCCACGGTGGATTGTCCCAGAGCGAGCGCAATAGCATTATGCAGAGTTTCCGGGATGGAACGCTGCGGATTCTGGTGGCGACCAATCTCGCGGCGCGGGGACTGGACATACCGTCCATCACGCACGTCATAAATTACGATATGCCGGAATCTGCCGAAGAGTATGTTCACCGCGTCGGCCGGACAGCCCGAATGGGAAACCGTGGCACCGCGATCAGCTTTGTCGGCGAGTGGGACCTGGTTAACCTGGACCGCGTCCTGTCAAAAGTCGGCGAAGAAAAGATCGAGCGCAAAATGCTCGCCCTCTACGACACTCAGGCCTAACCGCCTACGCGGCCCCCCGGCGCCATCGCCTCGCCGCCGATCAGGTAACGCCGGACATCCTCGGCGTAGATCACCTCAGAATCGTCCTCTGGCTCATAACCGAGGACTTGTCGCGCCGAATCGAGCGACCAGAATGCGCGGGTATTGTTGCTGATTCCGTAGACGATCGCAAACGGCACTTCCCCGTTTGCCGACACGTCTTCCACCTCCACGGCCTTGCGGAATAGTTGCCGCAGGTCCCGGGGGCTAAAGTGGCAAGCGAGGTTGCGCTTGAAGTTTGCGATGCCCGAGCCCGCCGGAGGCATTCCGGGCTCTTCTGCGAGATGACGTGCCGCGTTCACCGGCGTTGGGTGTCCTATGCGCACCATTACGAATTCGAGGCGCCGGCCGAATGCTCCGCAGGCGTACGGCCACCCAAGCAGCTCGTACGATGCCTTGGCCCATCCGTAGAAGTTGCTCGAAACAGGGAAGTCCCCTGGCCGGACTATGTCCCTTCGGTTTACGTGTATCTGGTAGTCCTCGTACCAATCCGCTGCGTGGTTTGAACTTGCTGCCACCACTCGTCTGACTCCGGCGTCATAGGCTGCACGGTATACGTTGTTGGCCATGCGTACGTTTGCCAACTCCACGTCGAATCGGTCGATCTGCGGGGTCTCCGTGCCAAAGACGCCACCGGAGGCAGACCGCATGTAACCAAGGTGGATGACCGAGTCGACACCGGCGAAGAGATCCTCGTAACGGGACCTGTCAGGATCGGCCAAATCCGCCACGGTGATTCCGGGGACGACCTCACCGTCACGGTCCGTGTTTTTTACGTCGACAAGAACGAGATCGTAGCGTTCACGGTACTCGGGCAGCATTTGTGAGGCGACGTATCCGCTCGCGCCGGTTATCAGTACCTTCAACTTCTCAGCCATTTGCGACTCTCCCTGCCTTGGGGCGCGGTGTTCCCGCCCCGCTGTATTGGAATGACCCTGAGGTCCCTCGAAATTCTGTAAACGCCGATCATACTGGCCACGTGGACGGTCAAGGTTCGCTCCGGTCCCAACCCGGGAGAACCCAGTATCCAACCTCGGGCAGTTTGACCACGGCGGTGAGGTTTTGGGCGCGTTTCAATCGCTGGATGTTGTACAGGTGCGTTACGAACTCAAAATACATGTGGCGGCAAGTCGCCTCCAGGGTCATGGAACCTCCATTGCCCTCGCGATTCAGTTCGATCCCAGTGGGATGCGCCTCAGACATCAAGGGCCATTGCGGCGTGGAAGTGCGGATGATCGACTTGGCCCGCATGGATCCGACCGTCTCCTTGAGCATTACCTCGCGGACGAGTTCCGCTCCTCCGGCCAACGCCGTCAGGACGTCTTCGATTTCCCACACGGCCTCATCGTCCATGCGGCGGTCATGGGAGGCAGAGGACATCCGGTCAATTTCCGCAGGTGTTAGCGGCAGACCGTCCGGAAAGAGCGTCTCGCCCCAACGCTCCAGCATCCACCGGTACATCACGGACCCCATGTGCGACAGGTTCTGACGTATGCTCCACTCGCTCCACGCCCACCGTGTGGACGTCCAGTCAAGTTGGGAATCGGACAGGCCCGCCACTTCGGCTCGCGCTTGATTCTCGAGCGACCAGTATTCCGGGAATATGGCCCTCGCCGGGGTCGAGTCAGTGAATTTGTTCAGCGTCATGGACCGTCTTTCTGTCGTCCAACGTGTCCCGTCTCCAAGATTCGGGGACATTTGGCTGTTCAGCAAGACCATATCTTAGCTTTGCCGACCACGCTTTCGGGGGTCCGAGTGAAGGTTCAGCAGGGACCACGCGATGACGCGGCAAAGGGGATGGCC
>JAKZUY010000305.1:0-3127 GCA_047516345.1 Dehalococcoidia bacterium
TCGGATGGCGGGGCACTATGGATTTCCGATACCGACGGCACGGGACTTCGCGAGGTGATACGCGGAGAAGCATCTCCGGGGAGCGCCGCGTGGCGCCCCGTTCCGATTGAACCGCGATTTTGAGCATCAGACCCGTTGCGCGGCGCAAACCGTCGCGATTTCCGTCAAAGTCGGACTGTTAACCTGGGCGTTCCCGCCACTTTAAGCGCCCACATGTCGCCCTTAGCACCCCATGTCAGCCTGAGAGCCCCATGTCACCTTGAGCGCCCAACATGTGGCCCTGTGAGCCCATCATGTCGTCCTGAGCGCCCACCATGTCACCCTCAGCGCCCAACATGTGGCCCTGTGAGCCCATCATGTCGTCCTGAGCGCCCACCGTGTCACCCTCAGCGCCCACCATGTCACCCTGAGCGAAGTCGAAGGGTCTGGGGTAAGAGGAGCAGGCCTTGCTGCCTGATCATTACGACAATGTTGCTCTCGACGCGTTCACACTGATACTTAACCACGTTCACCGCGTGATCATCATTGAGGACGAACCCACCGGCCTAGCGGCGGGTTTGAAACCCCCGTCCCCGCGGCTGTGGCCTTCAGACGGCACTGCGTGCCCGAAATCGCGCGCGCATTTAAGACCTTCTCAGCCCGCAAAATCAATGACATGCGTACTTCGTCCGGCACACGTATATGGCAACGCGGATTCTACGACCACGTGGTACGCGACGAGGGCGAATTGGACAGGGTACGCACGTATGTCCTGGCCAATCCCAGAAAATGGCCTGAGGATGCCGACGACCCTGCCATCTGGCGAGGCCAAAGGCGGGTTTGAAGAGCCTGTTTCACAATGTTGAGACCACCTGAATCACGATCCATTGGATTACGGTTTTCGCCAGAATTATGAGGTAGGGCGCCGTATTCCAATTTCGTCATTCCCGTGAAAACGGGAATCTATTCCCCGACCGCGTAGTTCGAAACTAAGCAGGTGCTTTGTGAAACATGCTCTTGAAACCCGCCCCTACGCCAGTGGGTTCTACCTCTTTGGACATCCTCTAAAGGCATCAAGGGCGGACAAATGCCGCTTTGCGATGTTGAATGCTAGTACGATCTGCGCAACAGCACGCGCAGGGCGCACTGACTGGAAATTCGTCAGGGGTGACGTTCGGAGGTTTGCCCAAACCTGCGTCGACTGGACAGAGGTCATTGAATGAAAAGTTACCTGACTCATTTGGAATGCACGTATTGCGGCGCCGTGTATGACGCAAATCAGCTAATCCGCACGTGCCCTGAAGATGGCAAAGTGCTGTTCGCTCGTTACGATCTGGAATCGGCGGCAAAGGCCCTCCCCAGGGAACGGCTGGCGTCAAGGCCGTCCACGATGTGGCGATACGGAGAGGTGATGCCGGTACGCGATCCGGCGAACATTGTGTCGCTTGGAGAAGGCTTCACACCGCTCCTGCGCACCGAACGACTGGCGCGTGATATTGGCGTAGGCCAGCTGTTGGTCAAGGACGAGGGCGGCAATCCAACAGGTTCGTTCAAAGCGCGGGGACTGTCCGCCGCTGTATCCAGGGCGGCGGAACTCGGAGTATCCCGCTTCACCATGCCGTCAGCAGGCAACGCGGGTGGCGCCCTTGCGGCGTACACCGCTGCCGGCGGCATGGAGGCCCACGTGTTCATGCCGTCCGATGCGCCAGTAGCGAATCGTGTCGAGTGCGAAGCCTATGGCGCACGCCTCACGTTGGTGGATGGATTCATCACCGACGCAGGAAAGATGTCGGCCGATGCCGCTTCCGAACTCGATCTGTTCGACGTTTCGACTCTTCGCGAGCCGTATCGCGCTGAAGGCAAGAAGACAATGGGCTATGAGATAGCCGAGCAGATGGGTTGGGATATGCCCGACGTGATTGTCTACCCGACCGGCGGCGGTACGGGGATCGTCGGCATCTGGAAGGCCATCGGTGAAATGGAGGAGATGGGCTGGCTAACCGGCAAACGGCCCAGAATGGTCTGCGTGCAGGCCGCGGGATGCGCACCCATGGTGAACGCCTTCCTGGAGGGCAAACGTTTCGCCTCGCCGTTTCCCGATCCTTCGACCATGGCGGCCGGACTACGAGTGCCCGCTGCTATCGGGGACTATCTCGTGCTCGACGCAGTTCGGGAAAGCGGGGGGACGGCCGTCACCGTCACCGACGAAGAGATGATTGGCGGAGTACACAAGCTGGCCGCCAAGGCTGGAATTTACGCGGCGCCCGAGGGCGGCGCAACGCTGGCAGCGCTCGAGAAGTTGCTGGCATCGGGTGACGTAGGGCGCGATGAGCGGGCGCTGTTGCTGAACACTGGCTCCGCGCTCAAGTACATCGACGTGTTGACATAAGGGCAGTCGCGGACGAATTGAGAGCCGAAACTGCTGTGTAGAACGTCAGACCTTGGGCGCGTCCCGCGAAATAACGTGGCTTCCAACACCTTCGGGGTAGTTCCGGTAGTACTCGTCATGGAGCATGCCCAGGATCACGGAATCGAACCGCGCACCATGGTGTGGTCGGCTCTTGCGCAAAGTGCCTTCATGCTGAAATCCCAAGTGCTCGAACATGGCCCGGGCGGCCGTGTTGTATTCAGGCACGTCGCACCAGGCCCTGAACAGACCCAAATGCTCGAACACGTGCTCAAGCATCGCCAACGTGGCCGAGGTGCCGTAGCCGTGGTTCCAAAGGTCTTTACGCCCAATGAGCACTGAGAGTTGGGCGTCGCCGAGAGGTTCGTCGATGGACAATTGCCCCTCTCCGACATGCTCGCCGGACAGTGTGTAGATCGAAAAAATATCCCGGTGCGGCTCATGGTGAGGGTCGTGGAAAACTTCGTTCCACTCGTCCTCCGTCGCATTGATCATCGACAGGGGTTCATAACCGAGGTGAGCAGGATCGCCGTAGGTGTATCGCCCGAACCAGGATTCGGCGACGTCCGTGTCGTCCAGCCAGGATGCGACGCGGGCCACATCCTCCCGTGTGACCGATACCAATTGAACCTGAACTGCCATCGTCACTCCCGTTCCGAATTTGGATCGCCGCTAGCAGGCCGGCGAATGTGAGGCCCTGAAAACTTTCGCGGTTACCACGCTGTTCCGTCCTCGATCGGG
>JAKZUY010000306.1:0-6155 GCA_047516345.1 Dehalococcoidia bacterium
GGGAGGAACAGTGCCCTGGAGGTCCAAGACTTCCACGGTGGCTGTGTCCTGGATGCCAACCTGGTAGCTGCCGTCGGTAGAAGGCAGTACCTGGGCCTTGAGCTCCAAAACGCCGGCGTCGAGCCGCGCGTCAATGTAGGAGAGAACACTCAGCGTGGCTAACCTGGAGCCGCTGCTGAATTGGATGTCATGGATCTGCTCCGTCTCGTTCTGTCCAGAGGTGTCCTCGTGGTCGGGTTCCCAGGTCTTCACCCTGACGGTGATGGGGCCGCCCTGGCCGCCGTACCGGGTGAGTCTGAATACGGCCAGGCCGCCTTCGTATACGCTGGCCTGGTCGGTCGCCATGGTTATCGTGGGGGTGTTGGTCGCCCGGGCGTTGGCCGGCAGAGGCTGGAAGGCGTCAGCGGCCATGGTCAGACCCAGGACCACGGCTACTGCCAGGAGCAGAAGCCTAGTCGCCGTGTGGTAGCGAATCACAGCTGGGGCTGTTCCAAAGCGACGCGAGTGAATTCTCGAAAACGTCTGCCCGGGGACAATCGGTCGGCTTGCTGCTGATCTTTTTGTTCCGCGCTTGTGCTGTACTTGAGAAAAATGTTATTTGTCCTTCTGTCGTCTTTGGCTACGGAAGATTCGATTGCACCAGGGAGGCGTAGTTCGCCATGACCTTGGAGGTGACGGAGGTAAAGACCGCTATCTCCTGGGCGCTGACACCCTCGGAGAGCGCGGTGTCGTATGCCTGGACGCGCCGGTGCAGGTCCTGAGTCAGCGCAATACCCTCTTCGGTCAGCGTTAGAATGACGACTCTCCGGTCGCTTCGCAGGCGCCGCCTCTGAATCAGGCTCTTGTCCACCAGTTTCGTCACCGTGCGGCTTATGCTCGACGGTGCGAGAGGCAGCGCCTGCGCCAGCTGTGTGGTGGTCCACTCCTCAACTCCCAGAAATAGCCTGAGGAGGGCGAAATCAATATGCGTAAGATCGTGAGGGGCAACTATCTGCGCCATTCCCCTGGCCACCGCGTTCACCAGACCGGTCACGCACGTCCCCAGGTCGGTGGGCTCTGCCTGACCCCGGGCTACAAGTGACGCCTTCAGTGTCAGTTCAGCGTCGCGTTTCGTACCGAGCGAGAATTATTTCCATGGAAAACAATTTACGGACTCCGTGTGAGGATGCCGTGAGGATTTCGGCGCAATCTGCGTGAGAGTCCTGTGAGGGATGAGTTGCGGGAGGCCAGAGGAGACAGGCGGGCGACCTACGCCGTTGGGGAGGACGGCTTGACGCGGGCAAGCTTCACCCGGCAGCCGGTCTGGGGCAATTTGGCAACCCTCAGATGGCATTCGACCGGGCGCGCCGGGATATGCAGAACGACGCGGTCACCGCGCGCCTTGCGGTGTATCCGGCGGACTTGACGCTGGCTCCCAACATGCGCATTGAGGCGTTGGGAGCGGACTGGCTAGGCCTGGCTGCAACCCAGTGGCGCGTCGCCCAAGTTGAGCATCATCACGACGGGCGTGGGGGCAGCGCTACATCCCTTGACCTGTCCCTATGTCAAGGGGACCTTCAGCGGGTGACGACCTAGCCTGTCTGCTGCCCTCTTATGGCCTTCTGGAAAAGGTAAGGCTTCGCTCCGACGCAAATCGTACGTCCGCCAGGTTGCACGATTCGACGTCGTCCGCCGTCACCATTCGCTCCTGGCATGTCCCCACGCGGAAATAGTACCGCGTATCTTCGGCCAAGCTCCTAAGGTAGACGTTTGGTTTCGCGCTACCCAGAACTATCTCCGTGAAGCCTTCGCGCTGGGGGCGCTCCCGTGGGTTATCTTGGCGGGAGTTGATGATAGTTCTTGGGTGATTCTCTGAGCCGTCCCCATAGGCTTCGTTCGCCTTGCGCCATTGGAAGATATATGCGGGAGTCTCGCGCCCTGTATCGTTCCAAGTCGCGGAAGCGTTGAAAACCTTATTGGCTCTGACATTGAAGCCCGCCGGCGCTCTTGCCACGAACGGCGGGCCGGGGGGCGTGGTTGCCGTCACGGGGACGGACTGCCCCAGAGTCGAGTCGTTCCTGCTGAAAATGTGAGCTTGCACATCATTGACTACCCAAGGAATGACGCGATAGGTGTAGGTCTGCTCTGGGTCAACGTTCCGGTCGCGGAAGCCGGTGACGCGCGTTCCAAACTGGTCTAGGGCGTGATAGATGTGGTCTGTCGGGTCACCATGCCGATAGCGCGTCACCCGAACGCCAGCTATCTTAGTCGGCGGCCTGTCCCAGTCCAGCCGGACATAGTCAGCGGTAGTCTCGACTACCCGGACGTTGTCGAAAGAGACGTCGGCCGCGGTTGGGTCCGGCGTCGGTGTTGGCGTTGGCGTTGGCGTCGGTGTGGGTGTCGGGGATGGTTCTTGTTCGGGAATCGTCACGTTAACCCGGTTCGAGTAGTTGCTCGGCTCACCGTCGGCGTTATACGCCAGTACCCTAAAGCGGTAAGTCTGCCCGCGCGTAAGCGCCTGGGATGTCCAATTCGTCGCGGGAGAATCTGAGGTAAACGCTCTCCAGTTTCCCCCGTTAACTTTCTGCTATATATTGTATCCACTGACGCTGCCACTAGTCGGCGCATCCCACGTCAGCATCACAACCCGGCCAGAAAGCGTCGCTTCCAGGTTGGTCGGCTTCCCCGGAGCCTCAGCCCTGACGGCTTCTGCGAACATCACGAACAGCGCTGCCAGCGCGACTATTATTCCCGTTACTATCCCTAATCTGCCATGAGACATGGTGGTAAACCTCCTTTTGGTATTCTGTTACGCTGCCAGACATAGCTTGGCGGCTCTGCGCTTACGGCTGGCGTGAACACAACGGACAGCGCCGCCAGTAAGACCAGGATTCCCGGTTCAATCACATACTTACGATGAGTCCTAGAGGTATGCTCTCCTTTCCATTGTCGATTGCGTTTTGGGTCCAGCCGTGTAGGGGGCCAGTGAGGCGCAGGAACGCCTGGCGCCAGTTGGCGGCCTCCCGGTCATGGACCTAACCTCTGGCCTGCATTAGGGCAATTCCTATCGCTCCGGGGCCGGCATATACCCCTAACGCCGGGCCGAAGCGGGCTATATGAGGTTCGGAGCCCACTGGAAGCATTTCCTTCAGATCGCCGGCAACCTCAGAGGCGACCTCGGGAGTGGTGCTGTGCATTACCGCCAGGGATTCGAGGGGGGCAAACCCGCGCACAGTCTCCTTCATCTTGGCCAAAGCCCTTGGGAAAGTCCGGGCCATACCCAGCGGATGCACCTCTCCGTCGCGCACGATGATCATCGGCTTGATCTTCAGCAACGAGCCCAACAGGGCTTGTGCCTTGCCGATCCGCCCGCCCTTCTGAAGGTACTCCAGCGTCTCGAACAGACACAGACACTGAGCGCGTCTCACCGCGCTTCGCGCTGTCGAAACGACCTCAGGCTGGCCGGCTCCCCGGAACGCCGCCTCCGCGGCAGCCAGTACGGCCAGGCCCAGGCCCATTGAGGCTTGGCCGGAGTCGATCACCTCCACGGGGCAACGCGCCGACGTGGCCAGGGCTCCCTGTTGGGCCGAGTTGCAGGTGCCGCTGATCTTGGAGGAGACGTGGATGGACACGATCCCATCGGCGTTCCGGCCCAGCTCGTCATATACTTCCTTGAAGCGGCCCGGCGACGCCTGCGATGTCTTGGGCAACTCAGAGGCGCTGGACAGCATCTCATAGAATTCGTCCGGCGTGATGGTGACGTTATCCTCGAAGGATAGCGTGCCGAAGTGGACGTTCTGTGCGACGACGGTAATGCCCAGTTTCCGGGCCGTGTCGTCGGCGATGTCGGAAGTACTGTCAGTCACGATCCTGACGGTCACGGTGTCTCCCTTTGGGAGTTGCTAGCCCCTAGACGGTTTTGTCATCCGGTAGCCGACTCCGGGTTCGGTGAAGATGTACGTGGGGCGGGCGGCATCGTCGCCCAGCTTGTAGCGCAGCTCCTTGACATATGTACGCACGATCCGCGAGTCGCTGGAGTAAACCGGTCCCCAGACCAGTCTCAGCAGCTGTTCGTGGGTCAAGACGCGCCCGGCAACCACGGAGAGCTCGACGAGCAGCTTGTACTCGGTCGCTGTCAGATGAACCGGATGGCCGGAAACGGTCACCTCGCGTTCCGCATAGTCGATGGCCAGGTCGCCATACAGATAGGGCCTAGACGGTTCTTCCCGGCCGGCAACCGATCTCCTCCGTAGGGCCACGTCGATTCTCGCCAGCAGCTCAGTTGATGTGAATGGCTTGGCAATGTAGTCGTAAGCGCCAAGCTCAAAGGCGCGGCCTATCTGTTGGTCCCATCCGTGCCCGGCCACGAAAATGACCGGTGCATCGGTGATTCTGCAGACACGCACCAACATCTCAAACCCGTCGGCCCAGGAAAACGTCGGCTCCAGTAGGACGACATGGGGCTTCCGGTCCTCTACTAGCCGTTCGGCCTCATCGAGATCGCCCGTTACCACCGCGATGAAGCCAGCTTGTAGGAGGGTATTGCGAATGTATCTTCCTGTCTCCGGGTCTTCACCGATCGCCAGAATTCGCGCCTGTCCTCCTCGAGAGCCGCGGGCAGGCGGGGATTGGGCCGAGTCCTGCCGTGCGACGTACGCAACTTCGTCGACAGCGGGGATGGTAAATGTAAACCTGCTGGGGCGACCCGCTCTTCTCTCGGCAAATATGCGGCCTCCGTGCGCCTCAACTATTCCCTCGCAGATTGCAAAGCCCAGGTCGTCCATTCCTTTATTCTTCCCTACGACCTCTTCGGAGGTTCTTGAGAGGCTCTCCAACTGTTTAGGCGGGCGGATCCCGGGTGCGCCACCCCCCTCGTTGTCCACGGAGACCTCAACGTATACGTCTTCGGGCAACACACTCACCCTGACGGTGGATGATTTGTGAGAGTATCTTGATGCGTCGGCGATCAGATTACCGAGGACCTGAAGGATTCGCCGCCTGTCGACCATCACCCTGGGAAGATCCGGGGCGAGATGAACCTCAATGCTGTCGTCCGACCCTTCAAGGTTGTGCGCCTCCCTGGCCTGATCCAATAGGCTTTCCACGTCCGTGGGCTGTGGAGTGACCGACAACGTTCCTGCCTCGATCTGCGTCACGTCCACGAGGTCGTTGATCAGATTACGCATCTGGTCGGCCTGCTCGTCGATTACCCTCAGGAACTGGCGGGTTTCGGCGGGATCAACCGGGTGAGGAGAATCGAGAATTGTGGCCACCGAGCCCTTGATGGCGGTCAGTGGCGTCCGCAGCTCGTGGCTTACGTTGCCCAGGAACTCTACGCGTTGTCTCTTCATATCTTCTAACTGTGTTATGTCCTGTATGGTGGCGACCACGGACACGATGTCGCCGTCTTCCCTCCGGATCGGCCTGGCGTTGATAAGGGTGGTGATGGCCCGTCCGTCCGGCAGGTGTATCACCACTTCATCAGCGAGGACGGTCTCACCCCGTGTCAACGCCTTCGTGGTGGGGAGCTCATCCATCGGGATACTGCTGCCGTCCATCCTTCGCAGGGTTATCACCTCAAGGATTTCCCCAATGGAACTTCCCGTCTTATTCAGCTTGCCAATAACCCGTCTGGCCTCGTCATTGGCCGATACGAGCACTCCGGTTTTTGCGTCGAAGACCAGGACACCTACGGGCGAGATGTTGAACAGTGCCTCGAGGTCGGCGCTGGCCCGCTGCTCCTCCTGGTACCTTCGTGCGTTGAAGATGGTCGCCCCCGCCTGGGAGGCGAACATAACCAGTACGTCCTGGTCTTCACTCGTGAACTCCCGGCCGCCCTCCTTCTCTGTGAGGTAGATGTTGCCGACGTGCTCGCCGCGATGTCGGATCGACATGCCGAGGAAGGTCTTCATCGTTGGGTGGTTTTCGGGGAACCCGACAGAGCTGGAATGGCTGGCGATGTCCGTGAGTCTCAGCGGTTCTCGGATCTCGTTCATGTATCCAAGCAGTCCCAGGCCCTGTGGCAGGGTCTTCAGGCGCTCGATCTCTTCGGCAGATAGTCCTGAGGTTATGAAGTCCTGTATGGCCCCGGACGGTTCGTAGGTGAGGAGCGCCCCATACCGGGCGCCGGTCAGGTAGCGGGCGCCGTCGATGACTTCCTGGAGGACGATATTGAG
>JAKZUY010000307.1:0-10044 GCA_047516345.1 Dehalococcoidia bacterium
TTCATCACGTTAGAACCGTAGTCGCGGTTCCGAGACAACGAGCCCTGCCTGTCGAAGCCGATGATGTTCTTGACCCCGTAGTTCATCAGGATCTTGGCGCAAGCGGTACCGCTCGCCCCCACACCCAAAAGGGCCACCTTCAGGTCCTCCGGTTTCTTGTCGACGATCTTGAGCGCGTTGATCAAACCCGCCAACACGACCACGGCGGTCCCATGCTGGTCATCATGGAAAACCGGAATGTCCAGTTCGTTTATCAGGCGCTCCTCGATCTCAAAGCACCGGGGTGCAGAGATGTCCTCGAGGTTTATCCCACCAAAGCCCGGGGCAATCGCTTTGACGATTTCGACGATCTTGTCGGGGTCTTTGGTGTCCAGAGCCAACGGCCAGGCGTCAACTCCGCCAAACTCCTTGAAGAGAAGCGCCTTGCCTTCCATCACCGGCAGAGAGGCTTCCGGCCCGATCTCCCCAAGCCCCAGCACTGCGGTCCCGTCCGTCACGACGGCCACCGTGTGGGCCTTTGCCGTGAGAGACCAGACCGCCTCCGGATCTTCGTAAATGCGCATGCAGACCCTGCCGACGCCGGGGGTATATGCCTTTGACATATCGTCGCGGGTCGTCACCGGCGTCTTGGATCGCATCTCGATCTTGCCTCCGATGTGGAGCAGGAAAGTGGGATCGGAAACTGCCCCGATCGTTACGTCGGGAACGGCCTTGACGTGATCGATAACCACCTGACCGTGATCTAAACCCCTGGTATTGATGGTGAAATCGCGGACCATGTTGCCGCCCGACGTGGAGACGACGTCCACCGCCGACACGTCGCCGCCCGCTTCGCCAATGGCGGACGTGATCTTGCCGAGCATGCCCGGGTTGTTCGGGTATTCGCAGCGAACGGTAACGCTGTAGGCAACACCTGGACCTGGACCGGCCATGAAAACCCCCTTCGCGCTGCCGGGTCGGCGCCGAAATGATCTGCTTCCGGCGGTCGCAGCAGCGCGATATTACCACTGGCTCAGATCTACTTCACCAGCCGCAAGCCGATTCACCATAACCCATGCTGGAGCGCGCTGACTGGAGTTGCCGCACTTGCCGCCGCAACGAGCCAAAAAGATTTCGCCAGTGGGAAATTAACAGGTTACGAATTGGCAACAAGGGAGGCGTCAGGAAAAGGTAGACTCGTAAGGGGCGAGTATGTGAAGTCAACAAAATCAGGGGGAACTCAATGGTCCAACAGGCCAGTCCAACCAGTCCAAAAAAGTTGCGGGGCAGGATCATCACCTGCGAGATCACCCGTCGGGAAGACCTGACGGAAGATCTGTGGAAAATCTGGCTCCAGCCGTCGCAACTGTTCACGTTCAAGCCGGGGCAGTACTGCACCATTGGCGCCGAGTACATCGAACGGCCTTACTCGATCGTTTCATCCCCCAATGAGCCCCAGATCGAACTGTTCATTGAGCTGGTCCCACTGCCGGACGGCAATCTCACGCCGGTCCTGCAAAAATTGGGCGTAGGCGCCACGCTGACGCTGCGACCCCGGGCCAAAGGCATCTTCGTATTCAAACCCGAATACAGAAATCACCTCATGATCGGCACAGTCACCGGCACGGTCCCCTACGTCAGCATGCTCCGAAACCACGAGGAAGAGGAGATAATCGACGATTACAACTACTACGTGCTTGAAGGCGCGAGCTACATGGACGAGTTCGGTTACGACGAAGAGTTGTCGGACTTCGCAGCCAGGTACCAGAACGTTGAGTTCGTGCCGTCGTGCTCCAGGCCGGACGAGGCCCGCAACGCCGGATGGCAGGGAGAACGCGGCCGTATCAACACGTTGCTCGAAAAATACGTCGAGCGATTCGGCCTCGATCCGTCCAACACCTGCGTGTACGCATGCGGCCATCCCCAGATGATCGAGGATGTCAAGGCCCGAGCCGTCAAAGCCGGTTTCCACGTCGAGGAAGAACGTTTCTGGAAAGAGGACGACTAGCGGTATTCCCCTGCTGGCTCATCCAGGCGGAACATTCCCACCCCCAACGGCAGCCGCACGCTAATTGCCTTTCCCGTCGATGATTGGCACGTCGAACACTGCTGTCGCCTCGCTATTCTCGTTCGTCTCGTGTCGCCTACCGTGAAAGCCGGTAACATTCGACGTGGTCCGCACAACTGCGGTCCCATACGCAGGTAACATCCACCACCGTTGCCAGGAAGACAAAAGTACCGGGCACCCTATCGTCGCCCCAGGGAGAAATCACAATGGCTGGAAAAATCGGGTTCGTTGGACTCGGCATCATGGGCAAGCCAATGGCCCGCAACCTGATGAAGGCCGGATACGAGTTAAGCGTCTACGACCTGTTCCCGGGGCCGGTGGACGAACTGGTTGCCGAGGGCGCATCCGCCGCAGCTTCACCGGCCGATGCGGCAAACAACACCGAAATAACCGTCGTGATGGTCCAGGATGGGCCACAGTCGGAGGTCGCCTGCCTCGGCGAGAACGGCATCGCCCAGGGAGCTTCCCCGGGTCATCTTGTCGTCGACATGAGTTCGATAGCCCCCGGCGTGTCCCAAAAGATCGGACCCGCGTTGAACGAAGCCGGCATCAACTTTCTCGACGCCCCCGTTTCAGGGGGTGAGCCGTTCGCCATTTCCGGCGATCTCGCCATCATGGTCGGCGCCAGAGCAGAGGAATTCGAAACGGCCAAGCCGCTCTTCGACGTGGTGGGCAAGTCGTCAGTACTGTGCGGCGGATTCGGCGCCGGCAACGTTACCAAACTGGCGAATCAGATCTGCGTCGGCGCCAACATTCACGGCCTCGCAGAAGCGTTGGCGCTGGCCACCAAGGCGGGCGTCGATCCTCAGACGGTATTCGAAGCCATCAGGGGCGGACTTGCCGGCAGCAACGTCATGAACGCCAAGGCGCCGATGATGATCGAGCGAAACTTCCAGCCCGGTTTCCGCATTGAGCTCCACTACAAGGACATCAACAACGCCATGCAGACCGCAAGGGAGCTGAATATTCCTTTGCCGGTCACAGCCAACCTTCAGCAAGTGCTCGGCTCGTTGGTGGTCAACGGAAACGGCCGCGATGACCACGCCGGCATACTGAAGTACGTCGAGGCGGCGGCAAATGTCGAGGTGAAGCGGCCGTAGCAAGCCTACAGAGCTAACCCCGATCAAAGACCCGGCGAGTTAATCGGCCGGGTCTTTCGCGTTTCGCGATCGAATACCCAGCCGTCACTCAACGGCCTCGGGTTCTGCCCGGCCCCACAGCGACGCTATGGCAATCAGCGCCACACCGGACATCGCGGCGCCTACGATGAATACAATCCGCGCCCCTGAAACGAATGCCTCGGCCGATGCCCCGCTGGGGTCTTCCGATATCCCGGAAAGGTCGCCCGTCACGCCGCGAGCGAGCATCACCGCCGTGACGACAGCTGTGGCCGCCGCGATGGCCGTTACCTGGGACGTGTTCCTGATCACGTTCAGAAACGCAGCAGTCGAACTATAGGAAGCGCTGTCCACGGCGGACAACGTAATAGCCGAAATCGGCGTTATCCAAATCCCGAATCCGAGACCCGCCACCACGTTGGCGAAGGCGATCAGCGCCAGTGGAGTATCGCCCGAAAACGATGCAAACATGATGTTGGACACTACTCCCAGCGCGAGCCCAAGCGCCGCGAATCGGACCCGGCTCCGGTCGAACAGACCGCCAAGCAACGTCGCGGCAAGTACCGACCCGACAGCTCCGGCAAAGAAGACGAGGCCGATTGCGCCAGTAGAACGTCCCTGAACATCATGCACAAGGAACGGCAGAATGAAGAACATCGCCGATCCGCCAACAAACCCAAAGCCGCGGGCCACGATCGCCGACGCGAAAACCCTGCTCCTGAAGTTGCCCAGATCGATCAATGGGTCGTTGCATCGTAGTTCCCACCACACAAACGCCGCCAGGCTGAACAGGCTTAGTCCGGCCATTCCAAGAATGCCGGGTGACTGCCATCCGGCGCGACCGCCTTCGTTGAGAACGAAGATCCCCAGGCAGATCCCGCCGGCGACCAGCAAAGCCCCAAGCCAGTCGAACTTGATCCGCGCAGGTCGTTCAGCAAGGCCGATTCGCGACTCTGCGAGCACGAGGTGGGAGGCGACAAAACAGGGCAAGGCAAGTATGGCCATTACGACGTAGGCCGCGCGCCACCCGCCGGCATCGATCACAAATCCGCCCACGACCGGGCCGATGGTCATCCCGACCGCGGATAACGCCATTGCACCTCCCAACGCCCTGCTCCGTTCGTTGTCGGGAAACACCGCCGCGCAGATCGACAACATCTGGGTAAAAACGATAGCTACGCCCATCGATGAGATCATCCTCGCCGCTATCAATACTGGGACGGACGGCGCGGCCCACGCCAGAACGGAACCGCCGCAAAGCATCGCTATCCCGGCTAGTTGCACGCGTTTCCGGCCCGTCAGATCGGCTAAGCGTCCCATCGGCAGGAGTAGTCCGCTAATCGTGAGAGCCCCGGCAAGGGGAATCCATGCGGCGTCGGTGAGGGACAACCCGAACTCGCCGGCGATAGTGGGTAACGCAATATTGGAAAATGTGGTGTCCATAGCTGCTATGAAGTTGCCCGCGCCAAGAACCCAGAAAATATGCCAACGCCCGGCAAAGGGGGCTCTTCTTGCCCCCGAGCGCGCTGGTCGTGTCCGTCCGCCGGCGATCGATCCCACGCGGTCGCTATCGGCAGACATATCGTCGTTCTTCAGAACCGCGTCGCCGGCCCAACGATGGGTCATCCGATGTAGGCACGTGCGTTACCTCGCGCAGCGTCAGCAAACGCCGTATCCGAATCGTCTCGCGGTACGGCCGCGGTGCGATCGGCAACGCGGGTCTCCGAAATGAGACGCGCCGAATCTACGAACGCTGTCATGTGTTGCGACGGACGCCAAGGCGTAAGAATGGCGACTGCATCGTATAGCCATGCAACTCAGAGTCGGGCGTTAACACCCACGCGACAGGCCGCTGCCACACACATAAAGGCGACGAATTCAACGCACGGATCGGCCCGAAAAGCGGCTCACACTCCGCCCTGTTGAGGCCCTGTGGATTCACCTGTATCCGGACTTCGCGAAACGTCCTCAAGGAATTTCTCGATCTCGGGCGGCAACTCCACCTTGTCATTCTCTGTTTGCACCGCGGGTGGCTTCGACTCCTGGTCGTATTCGCTTTCGAATCGCTTTACGAGTTCCTGAAGTTGGGTGTTGCTCGACATTGCGTTGCCAACCTGGGCGTACTGCCGGTCTCCCATGGCAATCTCCGGCAACCCCCTCCCAAATCCGTATTGGGAGCTCAAAACCTTCAAGAGTTGGGCCGCTCCGGCATAGTCATCATCAAGTTTCAGATAGAGCGGCAGATGGACGATCAGGCTAAGCGTTTCGACGCCGACTTCCTGCCGCGCCCGATCGGTCAATTGGCTCGTCAGGCTGGTCGGACCCTGATAGTTGCTGCTGCCGATGCGCACCCCGCTGAACTCCGGCGGCGGGGTCCAGCCTCTTGCGGAGCCGGTCACTCGAAGCGGCCGCGTGTGGGGCACCGAGTCGTACATACCGCCTACAAGCACGTATCGGGAAACTCCCAGCTCCCTGAGCAACGCCAAAACGCTGTCGTTAAAGTCCTCGGCGTTCATGTGCGGCTCCATCATCTGAAGCAGCACGAAATCGGGCTCATCCGGCCTCCGCCCTGCCATGATGGAGGTGTTGGGTACCTTTACGACGCGCTGGTTTTTGACGATCTTGATCTCCGGCCGGTAGCGCGTGTAGTCATAAAACCGGCTGGGACGAGCCAGGCGGCCGATCTCGCGAGCGAACGTCAGGCGGGCCAGGCGGCCGAGCGCGATTGCGCCTACATTGCCAACGTTCACCCAGGGGCGCAACATGACGATGCAGTGCGGGTTGCGCAACGGCGGGTCGGGCCGGTCTATTTCGAAGTCGCCTACTAACAGGTGCCTAACTCCGGATCAGGGGTCTGGGGACTACTTTCGATACGCAATTCGTGAGTGTGTCAATACGCGAGCCGCGGGTTCGTAATTTGACCAGCGGGCCAGCGCCAGGCGGGCGGTACGCACGAAACCATTGTCCACGATGACGATGGCCTCCCGCTCCTGTACGTCGCTTCCGGCCTCGGCATTAGTGTATTCAGATTTGAGGCGTATGGTCGCACACCTCGATTCATCCTGTATTGTGCGCCCTTCACGGCCCGAGTGTAATATTTCGACGCCAAGGCCATGATTCGCCGCACTGATCTACCCTCGTAAGTCTCATCGCCGAGGCTGGCAGGCGCAAGTTCCGGCCTGTGCCCGATTGACATTTTTTGAGGACCACAAGGTAATACTGCAATGACATTGAAAATGGTTTTTGTCCCTCCGCAATCAGATGCCGTCAAGGCGTGGCTGCCGCGACTTCTGGACTCGATACCGGATGTTTCGTTCGTCGCCCCTGAGTCCATGGACGAAGCGCAGCGAGAAATCGCCGATGCCGACGCTGCGTTCGGCACGATCCCGTCCGATCTGCTTGCGGATGCCGGCAAACTGCGCTGGCTGCAGGCGCCCGCTGCGGCGCCGCCGGCGGGTTACTACTACCCCGAGTTGATCAGCCACCCGGTCACGGTCACGAACTTCCGAGAGATCTACAACGACCACATCTCGATCCACATCATGGCGGTTCTTCTGGCATTCACAAAACGACTGCCCGACTACTACCGGCAACAGGCGAGCCGCAACTGGAATCCGCTGAATGAATCACGCGATCACGCGCTGTTCCTGCCGGAGGCCACGGCGCTCATAGTCGGAGTGGGTGGGATCGGAGGCGAAACCGCCAGACTTTGCGAGGCCTTCGGAATGAGGGTGATCGGCGTCGACGCCAGGCGAGAGGACCTGCCTGACGGGGTGGCCGAACTTCACCGGCCGGATCAACTCGACAGGTTATTGCCGGAAGCAGATTTCGTTATCGCCACAATTCCTCACACGCCCCACACCGAGGGTCTGTTCAACGCCGCGAAGTTCGGCCTGATGAAAAGCAGCGCGTACTTCATCAACATCGGTCGGGGCATGACAACGAAGCTTGACGACCTGAATCACGCGCTTCGCAGCGGTCAGATCGGCGGGGCCGCCCTCGATGTATACGAAATCGAGCCATTGCCGGCCGACCATCCACTATGGGATGCGCCAAACACGATCCTTACCCCGCACATCGCAGCCTACGGGCCGCATCTTGAAGAGCGACGCTACGAGATCGTTGCCGAAAATGTTCGCCGTCTGATAAACGGGGAGCCTCTCCGCAACGTCGTAGACAAGGAAAACTGGTTCTGAACCTCGGCCTCTCGCCCATCATCACGTTGGGGCAGATCTGATAAACGCGGCCGGTCGATCACGCCTTTTCTGCTGCGAGCGCACGCAAGCGGGGGAGCACTTCCTCGCCGAGCATTCGGATCGTGTCAGGCTGATTGGTCGACGTTATCTGCATAACGACGGCTTTGGCGTCCAATTCCGTAGTTAATGGCGCGTATCTGTCCACCAGTTCATCAGGACTCGCGGCAACCTGAAACATGCCGATGATCTCCTGGCGTGACATGGCATCGGCGCGGCGCCTGAGTACGGCAGGGTCGACGGCCGACAACCGTCCCTCCACACGCAGACCTCGCCATGGGAGCAACGCCTCCCACGCTTCATCTTCGTCACCGGCGTAGGCGCACCAACGGGTTGCGATGATGACGGGCGGCGCCCGGCCGACCTTCATCGCGGCGGCATTCGCCGGCTCAATGACCAACCGAATGGTGTCCTCGGGATCCTTCACGCTCGTAATGATGCCGTCGGCCAGGCGGGCGGCGTTACGGGAAGAACGCGGACGCCCCGCGGCCATCCAGATGGGTATCGGATGAAGCGGCGGGCTATACAAGCGGGCAGCTTCGGTGCTGTAGAAACGGCCCTCGAACGTAATCTTTTCGCCCGCAAACAGCGCCCTCATTATGTGTATCGCCTCCTTTATGCGCCCGAGCCTCTCGGTAAAGTTCCCGAAGGAGAACCCCAACGGCCCTTCGTTGATGTTCTCTCCGGTACCTATTCCAAGCTCGAATCGCCCGCCGGATATGCGGTCTATGGTCGCTGCGGCCTGTGCAACTATCGCCGGGTGATGCCTGAATATCGGCGCGATTACGCCGGTGACAAGCCGGACCCGTTCGGTAGCCTGCGCCATCGCCGCCAAAGTCGAAAACGCGTAGCCTGCGGCCCCCGCGTCGTCGACCCAAGGGTGGAAGTGCTCAGAAACGACCACGCCGTCGAATCCGGCCTCCTCGGCAAGCACAGCGTGATCTACGAGGACCTCAGGCTGAAACTGCTCGTGGCCGCAAAAATAATGAAATTCAACGTTGTTCATAGCCGCCTCATCATCGCATACGGCGACCCCCGTCAAGACCTCCTCCGGCCGCCAGTCGAACGCTCATTCACGGTTCCAGCGACGCCATAAGACGTTCCTCGCGCCGCTTGTCAGCCACAGCAACCCGCCTCGCAAGTTGCATCAATAATCGACGCACTGATACGCTGGCGCCGTAAAACGTTATTGGGTTCGCCAACATTGAGGTGGATTTTAGGGGAGTTCGGGTTTACTAATTCGTTTTAATAACGAATTCGGTAATTGCGTACCGCTCCAGGCTGTGGCCGAAATCTGGCAAACCGGAAAGAGATCATCATGAACCGAAAATGGCAGTTGTTATTCCTCTCATTGATAGGCGCATTGGCGTTGGTCATTGTGGCCTGCGATGGAGGAGACGAACCAGCAGCACCCACTTCGGCGCCCGCACCCACTTCAGCGCCCGCGCCAACTGCGGCGCCCGCGCCAACTACGGCCCCTGCTCCCACTTCGGCGCCGGCTCCTACGGCGACCACGGCCGCGCCCACTGCGATGGCCCCCGATAAGGACGAACCGGTTGCGAGAAACCGGACGCTGGTCCTGCCAATGGGCGGTTCGGTTATCGCCAACCACGAAAACTTCAATCCTTACGCACTCGGGAACCAGATGGAGCGGTTTGTACTGTCCAAGGGTTTCAACGAGATGATGTTCTACGGAAATCTCAACACCGGAGAACAGTTCCCGTGGCAGGCGGAATCCTGGTCGTTGGCGTCGGACAACAAGACCGTCACGATCAAGATCCGGGACGGTGTCGTGTGGAGCGACGGGACGCCTTTCAGCGCCGACGACGTGGTTTTCACGATAACCGAGATCAACGGAGGCGGATCGAGCCAGGGAAACCTCGTGAACGTTCCGTTCGAGTCAGGGGCCGTGGAATCGATTACGGCGATAGACGCCTCGACTGTCGAACTGGTCCAGGCGAAGCCCAATCCCAGATGGTTCTGGAAGAACTTCGGCATCGCGCACGAAAACCACGTGCCAATGTTGCCCAAGCACATCTGGGAAGGAAAGGACCTGGAATCCTTCACGTTCTACGATCCGGATCAGGGCTGGCCAGTCAACACCGGCGCATTCGACCTGTTCAGCACAAGCCCACAACAGATCATCTTCGACAGACGCGACAACTGGTGGGGTGAGGAAACGGGTTTTTGGACAGAGGCTCGCGAAGTGGAACGGATGATATTCGTCCCAAGCGGCGACAACCAGGCAACCACGCAGATGCTCATCAACGACGAGGCTGAAACCAGCATCCTGAACGTCGGCGACTTCCTGGCAGCCAAGGCCAGAAATCCGAATCTAAGGTCCTGGTTCCAGGACGGCCCGATCTGGGGACCGCCGGACGGCTGCGTGTTCCGTTACACGCCGAATAACCAGAAAGAGCCCTGGAGCGACCCGGACATTCGGCGCGCATTGCAGTACGCCACCAACCGCGACCAGATCGTGGAACTGGCCATGGAGGGCTCGGTCAACACAGCAGTGCTGCCGTTTGCCGAATATGGAGGCGTACAGCGATACATCGAGCACGTGCAGGACCTGGTCGACCAGTACAATCCTGGCGAATACAACCCTGACAAGACTGCTGAAATC
>JAKZUY010000308.1:0-5944 GCA_047516345.1 Dehalococcoidia bacterium
CCTTTGATTCACTCGGCGAAGAGGCCTCGCTCGGCAACCTTGGCAACATTACCGGAGCCTTCAGAGCAACACGCTGGATCACCAACGAGGTGATCGAGTCGGACGCTGTCCGGCCGCACTGGCGCTGGGATCCCCTCGTAGACACGCTGAAGTACGTAGAGATTCCCGAAACCTCGGTTCGCCTCGCAGCGATCGTCAACAGCGAAATCCACTTGGCCGACCTCCCGCCGCGGTTCGTGGCGGAAGCGGGCGACAAGACCGGTGGAAGATCGCCGCAGATCGGTGGAGGAACAACTCAAGGTGTCTTGTATGGCGGAAACTACTGGGCATCGACCGACTACCTCGGCTTTGCCGGTGAAGGTAACGACGTGACGGCCCGGCCGGGCTACAACCACGACGATGAGCACCCCTGGATCGGTGAATGGGGCAACGACGAGTCGATGGAACGCGCCCGCAAGATACGCACGGCGATGACCATGATGCTCGACTGGGAGCAACTTGCCGACAAAATCTTTGGTGGGCTGGCAGATCGCGGCTACTCGTTCTACGGTTGGACACCTGACCACGCGGAATGGCGGCCTGAGTGGGAGATCAACTACGACCCGGCCATGGCCCAACAGCTTCTGGAAGAGGCTGGGTACGCCGACGGATTCTCGTTCGGCTACTGGATCCCGCCGGACGTGACAGTCGTAATTGACCCCGAGTTTGGCGAAGCGATGGCGCAGATGTGGGTGGACGGTGGTCTCAGTCCGGAGATTGAGAAGACCGCTTACTCGGCCCGCAGGCCTACGCTCGTGAACCGGTCGATGGACGTTCCGTGGGCATGGAACACTAACGGAAGCTCTTCTCCCAAGGACACCAACGCCGTTGGTTCCCACGTTCCACGTGCAGGGAGCTGGAACTCCGGCATGGAAGTGCCTGACGTCATCGGCCAGATGTGGCAGGTAATTGAGGACGAGCGCGAGCCCTCGAAGAAACGGGAGATCAACGCAGAAGTTTCCGACTTCTTCAACAAGTGGCGACTGTTCTCGCCGGTCGTAGAAGTGGTACCGTACTGGGCTCTTCACCCCGATGTGACTGAGTGGTCGCCGTACACAGGCAACCTGCCGTACTTCAACAACCCACACACCATCGGCCTCAAGTAACAGGCCCTGGACAAACTTGAAGGGGGCCGGGGGTACCCACCCCTGGCCCCCTTTCAATTAACATCCGCAGGACATCCGAGTGCGTAGTCCCGAGTATCGGATCCAGGATGCGCTGATAGTGCAGGGTTTCGGACTGAGGCAACCATGAGATCGTTCATAATTCGACGAGTCGTTTACGGCACCGTCGTAATCCTCTTGGTCAGTTTCCTGATATTTGCCCTGTCGAGAATGGCTGGCGACCCGCGAGACCTTTACGTAGACGAGTACACCACCGCCGACTCCTACGCGGCCATGGGCCGTGCAATGGGGCTGGACAAGCCGCTTGTCGTGCAATACGGCATCTGGATAGGTAAGGCGTTGACCGGAGATTTTGGCCGGTCCCTGTTCAATCGAACCTCGGCGTTGGGCGTCATTACCGAACGTATCCCCGCAACACTTCAGTTGACCGCCGCGGCGTTTTTCTTTGCCGTCATCACGGGAGTTCCCCTCGGAATATTGTCTGCCGTGAAACGCGGCACCGTTTGGGACTACATTGGAAGAATATTTGCTTTGTATGGACAGGCCCTCCCCGCATTCTGGTTGGGAGTGATGCTCATCCTCATATTCAGCGTTTATCTGGGCTGGTTGCCAACGTCCAAGCGGGGTGGCTGGACACACTACGTATTACCTGCCATAACCCTGGGATGGGGCTCGTCGGCCGCATTGCTTCGTCTGACCCGTTCCTCGATGCTGGAGGTACTCGACTCAGAGTTCGTCAGATTCGCCCGTGCAAAAGGGGTCTCCAACTCGTGGATCATCTGGAAGCACTCGTTCAGGAACGCGCTAATTTCCCCGCTCACTTATGCCGGAGTGCTGATGGCCGCATTTCTGACCGGCGCAGTGGTCACCGAGTCGGTGTTTGCCTGGCCCGGCCTTGGCAGGCTGGCGGTAAACGCGGTATTCAATAATGATTTCCCCGTGATGACGGGAGCTGTAATGTTTTTCGCAGCATTTTTTGTGCTTGCTAACTTCGCCGTGGACTTGCTGTATGCGGTGATCGATCCGCGAATCAAGTACGAGTAATTTCAAGTGACCTCAGCGCCCGAAGCCGCATCCCAGGCTATTAGCCAAATCACTACTCGTAAGGGGGTCGTGGGGCTATGGCGGACATCGCGGAATTGGCCGATCATCCCCTTGATTATCATCGGCACGCTCTTGTGCTTCGCCGTTTTCGCTCCCTTGATTGCCAACAGAGACCCCGAGATGGGGAACCTGTTTAATCGGAACCTCCCGCCCATGTGGTATGGGGAGTTCTACAAAGCCAACCCCGACGTTCCGAGACTCATACTCGGCGGCGATCCACAAGGGCGTGACGTCTACAGCCGGGTTGTGTATGGCGCCCGCATCTCAATGAGCGTAGCGGCTATCGTCTTGTCGACCGGAGGGATTGTCGGGACGGTTATTGGCCTGATCGCTGGTTACTTTGGCAGCAACATCGACGAGATCTTGATGCGATTTGTCGACCTGACATTTGCTGTGCCATTTATCCTCGTCGCGTTGGTTGTGGTAATCGTCTTTGGACCTAGTTTCAGCTTGATTGTCATCCTGCTGATCGTTTTTAGCTGGGGAGGTTTTGCCAGGCAGGTTAGGGGCGAAACGCTTGTCTTGCGGGAGCAGGACTACGTCTCTATGGCCAAGGTCGTAGGGGCGTCACCCGCGTACATCCTGTACAAGCACCTGCTACCGGGTGTTTTCAATACTCTTATGGTCGTAGCGAGCGTGAGAGTTGGAACCTTGATCCTGACCGAAGCGGTGCTCAGTTATCTTGGTGTCGGTATACAGCCGCCGACTCCGGCGTGGGGGGCCATGGTCGCCGACGGGCGAGATTACATCGCTACGGCGTGGTGGCTCACGTTCTTCCCTGGCCTCGCGATATTCCTCACCGTCCTGGCATTCAACTTCCTCGGCGACTGGCTTAGGGACCGTCTGGACCCAAGGTTGAGGCAACTGGGCTAACTCCATGTCTTCGCCAGCCATCGGGCCCGTGCGCAGGCTTGCAGGAAGCGATTGGCCGGGAAGTCCGGGCAGGAGTTGATGCGATACCGCCCCGAAGTCAACTTTTGGCTTGCAGTCGCCGCTATCGCCTTGACCGCAGTTGTCGTAGCTGCGTGTACTTCTAAAGAAGCGGCTCCCGCGGGAATGGAGCCCGCAGGTCCCGCGCCTGCTGTTGCTGTGGTAACTGACAAGGGCGTCGAAAGCCAACCAAAGCCGGCCGCGAAATTCACCGGCAGCGGACGTCTCGCCGAGGTGACGCCGTTTGAAGACATCGCCGTGACCGCTCTGGGTGGCGACGCGTTCGTAGACAACTGGTTCCCCGGCATCGCCCTGTTTGATTACGACCGGGATGGCGACATCGACATATACGTGTCGTCAGCAGAAGAAGCGTCTCCGCGGGGACAGGCCAGGGGCGGCCCAAATCTGCTGTTCAGAAACGAAGGCGACGCAACCTTCACGGAGGTCGCGGAAGAAGCGGGCGTGACCATCCCCGAAGCCAACAGTACCGGCGTGGCAGCATGCGACCTCGACAACGACGGATATCAGGACCTGTACGTGGCCTCGTATGGCCGCATAGGCGACGATCTCGACTACCGGTCCGTTGCCGAGACCCCGGGGCTGGAAGAGGTGGTAATGGACCACATCTTTCGCAACAACGGCGACGGAACCTTCGAGGACGTGACGCGAACGGCCGTCGAGACGCCGAACATTATGTCTGCTCTGAGTGTCGCTTGCGCCGACGTGAACAGTGACGGCTGGCTCGACATCTACGTGGGGAACAGGGCGGACGACGACTTCATCACGCTGGAAGATTCGACGCATCACGGCCAGTACAACGTCCTCTACCTCAACAATCGTGACTTCACGTTTACCGACGTGACCGAGGAGGCAGGGTTGCTTGGCGGCGAGATCAAACTCCTGGATCGCGATGGCCGACCCGTCCAGTTCACCGATCCAGAGACAGGCCGCACCACCGTCGGGTTCGATCCGCAATTCGTCGATGACAAGGGCAATCTGGTTGGCGATCCTACCGGCCAGACCCTGGCGGTTATGTTCTTTGACTATGACTCAGACGGCGATCCCGATCTTTGGCAGGCCGACGATGGGGACCTCTTGAAGGTCTATCGAAACGACTCGACCGAAGAAACGGTCACGTTTACCAGAGTCGAGAAGGAACTTGGCATCGACATGGTCGGAGCGTGGATGGGATTTGCGCTGGGAGACTACGACTCCGACACCGACCTCGACGTATTTGTGACCAATATTGGATTCCACCCTCTCCTGCATGAACAGCTACCGATACCGACAGGCGACTGCGCGTACTCCCATAGCTACGACTGGGGCACGTGCTACCACTTCCTTCTTGAGAACAAGTCGGAGCAGGCAGACGCCGGGGCCGGCATGTTCGTAAACGTAGCTGCGGAGGTGCAAGTCACCCCCAGCGGCGTGTTGCCGCCTCAATCGCTGGACCCGTCGAACTATCTGCCGGAGTGGGGTGTTACCACCGTGCCACCCGGACTGACCGCATACGACTTCGGCTTTGGAACGACGTTCCTGGACATGGAAAACGACGGGGACCAGGACCTTTATTGGCTGGGGTCAATGGGTGGACGGGGCGAAGGTCCATACGGTCAGCAATACGAGGGCGTGGGCCGGATGATGAGGAGCGATGGAACCGGCAATTTCGAGGACGTCACGGTCGAAAGCCGACTGCTAGACATAGCGCATGTCGATTACGAGAACCTTGACCCCGAGGACCCGTTTTTCGACCCGATCGACAGGCGACTATCACCCTCGTTCCACGAAAACGGCAAGGGTGTGGCGAAAGGCGATCTCAATGGTGACGGTTATGTCGACCTGGTTGGTAGCAACAGCATGGGACCGGTCTGGGTTGGTCCCAATGTTCTTGATCTCCTCGGGGGCCGGCTCTTTGTCTGGCTGAACGGAGGTGGGGAAAACGATTGGGTGACGCTCAGGCTAACGGGGCGGATGGCCATCGATGGTGTGGGATCCAATGCCGACGCGGTAGGAGCGAGGGTTATCGTGCGGACCATCTCACCCGACGGTGTATTCAGATCGCAGGTGCAGGACGTTTTGGCGGGATCCAGTTTCATCTCCATGAGCGCCACAGACCTGTACTTCGGGCTGGGCAGGGAAAACACGATTGATCGGGTGGAGGTCTCATGGCCCAGCGGAACCACACAGGTTCTGGAAGACCTCGAATCAAACAAGCTTCACGAGATCGTCGAACCGGCCCCTTGACGTGAATCGCCAGGCCGGTAGGTGGGCAGTTCACGTCATATTCATCGGCCGCCACAGGATGCCGATCCCCCCGGTCGATTGACATCCGATAATTCTGGGAATATTCTCGTTAACTCTGCGGGCACGCCCAATTGCCTGTGCTACAGGCTGTGTCGGCGTGTTTGGCAACGCGTGTTAGTCAACTATTCAAAGAGGTGAAGATATGTTGCAAGGCCATTCGAGCTTTAAGAGGCTTACTGGCGCAATAGCATTGATGCTTTCGGCGGTTCTCATAGTAGCCATGGCCTGCGGTGGCGGAGACGAAACCCCGACCAAGGCCGCGGCTACGACGGCGCCCGCGACAGCCGTACCGGCAACGGCGGCCCCAGCGCCCACAGCCACCACGGAACCGGCTGGCGGCGGAACGCTGATCGTGGCCAATGACCTTGTTGGCCCGAAGGTGTTCAGGCCTTCCCTTATCACCGGTGGGGCCCACTCGGCATTCGGTTTGCAGGACTGGGGTT